>CAXMLR010000101.1:0-10733 GCA_964194275.1 uncultured Solirubrobacterales bacterium | reverse complement strand
CAGGAGCAGGTCCGTGCGGTCGAGGTCGGGAATCGGGACGACCAGAGGGGAGCCGTACAGCAGCTTGCTGGCGACGAAGCGATTGTTGACGTCCTGGGAGCCGGCACTGTAGAGGTTGGGCGAGCCGATCGCGTCCATGAACCCCTTGACCCAGATCGGGTGCGAATAGGAGAACGCGGACGGGTTGCCGAGGTACCAACCGACCGCGCGGGCGCCGTGACGGCCGATCAGCGAGCGCAACCGCGTGCCGATGTCATCGAGCGCCTCATGCCAGCTGACACGCTCGAAGCTGCCATCGGGACGGCGGCGTTGGGGATAGATGACGCGGTCGGGATCGCTCTGGATGCCCGTCATCGCGATGCCCTTGGGGCACGCGAAACCTCTCGAGAGCGGATGATCGGGGTCCGGCCGGAGCTGCGTCAGCTCGCCGTCCTGCACCGTGGCGATCAGCCCACATAGGGGCTCGCAGATTCGGCAGTAGGTGACGTGCTCTTCGGTGGCCATCGCGGCGCCCAGCCCGTGCCGATCCTACTGCCTCGCCGAGGTCACGACACTGGGCTCACCGCGAGCAGCTTCACCGAGCGCTTGGCCCGCAGGAGCTGGCGTTCGACGGTGCGCAGGCTGTCGCCGGTGTCCAGCGAAATCTCGGCGTAGCTCAGCCCGAGGGCGTGCAGCCACAGCACCTTCTGCTGGCGCAGGGGGAGCGAGTCGACCACGTTCAAGCGTTGACGCTGTTCGAAGAGCTCTTCGGGTCCAGGCAGGCGTACCGCCGGGACAGGCGGGGATGCTCCCTCCAGCACACTGTCCAGCGAAACCTCGCGCGCATCACGCCGGACCAGCTTGACCGCCTCCCGCCGAGCGGTCTGGACGAGCCAAGCCAACACACATTCCCGCCGCACGCGATGCGCGTGGCGGACGAGCCGGCTCCAAGCAAATTGGCAGGCGTCCTCGATCACCGTGTCTGGCGCGCGTACGTCGGCACGGACTATCTGCTCCAGCCTCCGCGCCAGCGTGCGGTAGAGCGCTTCCACATCGATGGCGTCGGGATGGGCTGTTTTACGTTCGGCTTGCATTGACTCTAAAAGAAGCAAAGTTGCTACGAAGGAATCTAGCAAGTTCAGATGGAAATTGCTAGGCTAATCAGCATCAAATTAGCTTCAATTAGACTTGGAGGCATTGCATGGAGTTCGGATTGGGGGAGCCTATGGCGGGGGTGAGCGCGGGCTGGGCGGCAGTCAGCGCACACCCCAATCTCACGGGCCTGCCGGGCAGCAATGTGCTGCAGCAGCTGGTCAACGGCGCGGAGGCCTGGGCGCTGGCCATCGCCCTGCTCGGCGCGTTCATCGGCGCGGGTCTGTGGGCCGTGGCCTCACACAGCAACAACCACCATTACGCCGCGCGCGGCCGGATGGCGGCGCTGATCTCAGCCGCCGCGGCACTCGTCGTCGGCGCGGCGCCGGGGCTCGTCAACTTCTTCCAACAGCTTGGAACGAAGGCAAGATGACGGCCCCGCGCGCACCCCAACCGCTGCTGACGGCCACCCTCTCGCTGCTGCTGGCCGTCGCCGTCGCGGGATCGCGGGCACCGAACGCTTCCGCTTTCGATGCGCTCAAACCGGTATGCGGCGTCGCCGGCTGGATCAGCGGCATCACCGGCAAGGTGTGCGGCGTGCTCCAGCACGGGGACAAGCTCGTCAGCGCCGGAAAGAAGCTCGCCGCCGGCCACCTCGGAGCTGCCGCGAAGACGATCCTCGGCGGGGGCGGAGGCAGCGCTGGCGCCGGCGGCGTGGGATCGCGGGCCGCCGCGGTGATCGGGCTGGCCGCCGTCGTCGAGTGGGTGCTGGGCGGCGCCAAGACCGCCTTGCACGACACGGCAACGGTGCTCGACAAGACGACCCGGCCCCAGCTGACGACGACTTGGTTCTCCTCGACCTACTGGCGCATGGCCGGGATTGCCGCGCTGCTGACCATTCCGTTTCTGTTCGCTGCCGCCGTGCAAGCGCTGATCCGCTCCGACCTCGGGCTGCTCGCCCGAGCCTCGCTTGGCTATCTGCCGCTTTCGCTGCTGGCAGTCAGTGTCGCCGCGCCCCTGACCATGCTGTTGCTGGCGGCATCTGACGAAATCTCGGCCGCAGTCGCAGCGGCGGCCGGCGGGGCTGGTACCCGTTTCCTAGCCCAGTTGGGACTGGTGTCCGGAACGCTCAGCGTCCTCTCGCATTCTCCGTTCGTTGCGTTCTTCGTCGGGCTCCTGACCGTTTCGGCGGCCGTGCTCCTATGGGTGGAGATGCTTATGCGGGAGGCCGCGGTCTACATCGTGGTGCTGATGCTGCCGTTGGCGTTTGCGGCGTTCGTGTGGCCTGCGCGGAGAGTCTGGGCCATCCGAGTCGTCGAACTGCTCGTCGCGCTGATCCTGTCGAAGTTTGCGATCATCGCCGTCCTCGCGCTCGGCGGGGCAGCGCTCGGACAGCGAGGTTCAGGCGGCGTGGGAGGCATGCTGGCCGGACTCGTGCTGGTCGTGCTCGCAGCGGGGGCGCCGTGGGCGCTGGTCCGACTGCTGCCGATGACGGAACTCGCGAGCGCGGCGGCCGGACAATTTCGGGGCGAAGGCTGGCGGCTGCGCGGGATGCACGGGGCCGTCGACTCCGCTGCCGGAGGAGCCGGGGACTGGGCCGGCTCGGTGATGGCCGGAATGCGGGGCCGGGTGCGGGACACGGCCGAGTCGGGGGCCGAACATGGCGCGGCGCGCGACGAGAACGAGAAGCTCACAGGAGTGTGGAGCGCCGCCTCCGGCGGGGGAGGCGTCCGAAACGGCCAACCCGACCTGGGAGCGCACGTCGGCGCCGCGGTGAGCAGTGCGCCCGGGGCAGCCACCGGCGCCGGCGGGGATGGCGCTGGCGCCGAAGGCGCACCACCGACGACCAGCAGCACCGGGGCGACATCGCCACCTCGTTCCGCGGGTGGCGATTCCGGGGACGCCGGGAGCTCCGGCCCGGACGCGACCGCGGCGCGGGCGCCCGGGTTGCCCGAGAGGTTCCAGCAGGCGGACGGCACGTGGGACCCCGTCGAGCTAGGGCCGGAGGCGTTCTCGATGAAGCCGGCGCCGGAGTCGAGGGGGCCCGAGCGTTCAGACGCGCCGGACTCCGACAGCGACGGCGGCGCAGCCAAATGACCTCGTCGCGGCTGCGCTACCGGTTCGGGCCGCTCGAGCGGCGCGGCATCCTCGGCCCGGTACGGGGCGGACAGGCAGCGACGATGGCGACTGGAGCGCTGCTGGCGATCGCTGCCCTGGACTGGGCGCCGACGGTGACCGGCGCGTTTCTCGCCACGCTTCTGTTCGCCGCCGCATGCGCAGTCACCGTCGTGCCGATCGGCCGACGAAGCGCAGAGGAGTGGGCCCCGGTGCTCGCAGCGTTCGTGACTCGCGTGCTGAGCGGTGCTCGCCGGTTCCGCTCACCGACTCCGAGCCACGGGTTTCGCCTCGCCAGCGGCGAGCTCGAACAGGCGCGTCCGGCGACGCCACCGGCGCTGTGCGGCGTGCGAATCATCGCCGCGGGCTACCGAGGGCGCCCAATCGGGATCCTGGCCGAGCGCTCGGGACGGCAGCTGACCGCGGTGCTGGCCTGCCGCGTGGCCTCGTTCTCGCTGCTGGACCCCGAGTCGCAGGAGCGGCGCCTGGCTCGGTGGGGGCTGGTGCTCTCGGGCGCGTCGAGCACCCCGATTCGGAGGATCGGATGGATCGAGCGAACGGCTCCTGCGCAGGGGGACGAGTTGGCTCGCTGGCTGCATGCTGAACATGATCCGGCCGTGCCGCTGCGGGGAACGCCGATGATCGAGTCCTACCTGGAGTTGATCGGAACCACAGCCAGGGTGACGCAGGAGCACGAGATCCTCGTCGCCATCCAAGTTGATGCGCGGCGGGTGCGAGCGCGTGGCTCCGACGCGGCAACCCGGGCGCTGGTGGAGGAGACCGAGCGGGTAGCGGAGAGTCTGGAGGCGGCCGAGGTGTCGGTGCTGGGCGCCCTCAGTCCCGGCCAGCTCGCGCGGGCTCTGCGGACCGCCTTTGATCCGTATGCCCGCACGGAGCTGACCACGCTGGAGACCGCTGATCGGAGCCGGGATGGACTGACCGAAGCCAACGCTTGGCCGATTGGGGCCCTCGAGTCATGGGATCAGTACCGCAGCGACGGCGCGCTACACGCCACCTACTGGATCGGGGGGTGGCCCAGGGTGGATGTGTCTCCGATGTTCATGGATGCGCTGCTCGGCCGCTCGAGCGTCGTACGCACCGTCGCAGTGACCTTCGAGCCGATCCCTCCTGAGCGCTCGACCCGTGATGTCGAAGCAGCGATCACGCGCGACCGCGCCGACCGTGACCTGCGGCATCGGTTTGGGCAGTCCGAGACGGCCCGCCAGCGGCAGGCGGAAGACGCAACCGTCCGGCGGGAATCGGAGCTCGCCGCGGGACATTGCGAAGTTCGCCTGGCGGGGTTCGTCACCGTTTCCGGACGAGACGGCGAGGACCTGCGCCGGTCCAGCTCCGAGGTCCTCGAGCACGCAGCGCGGGCTCGGCTCGAGCTCCACCGCATGTACGGTCAGCAGGCGGAGGCGTTCACGTTCACGTTGCCGCTGTGCCGGGGACTGAAGTGACAATCCCGACCGCAACGGAGCGAGCGTGAGCCTGCGCGCGGCGGAGCGCCCCGGCCACCGCGTCACTACCCGGCACGCGCAGGCGATCTATCCGTTCATGGCCCCGGGTGGCCTCGGCAGCCGGGGCGCGTTCATCGGCCGAGACTCGGCCGGCGGCGCGTTCTGCTTTGACCCGTGGGTGCTCTACAGCGAGGGTGCGCTTGACGATCCCAACGTGATCGTGCTCGGGAAGCTCGGTCAGGGCAAGAGCGCGCTGGTCAAGACCCTGCTGTGGCGGATGCTGCTGTTCGGCCGCAGGGCGTTCGTGCTGGACGTCAAGCGAGAGTACGGTCCGCTGTGCGCCGCGGTCGGCGTCGAGCCGATCTCCCTCGTTCCCGGAGCGGGTGTGCGGCTGAACCCACTCGCATCCCGGCCCGAGGAGCATGCCCAGCTCGATCTGCTGAGGGCCGTAACGGTGACGGCGGTGGGCGGCCCGTTGACCCAGATCGAAGCCGCAGCGCTGCGTGAGGCCCTGAGGACCGTCCGGGCCAGCCATCGCACGGAGCCGACGCTGCCGGAGATCGCGGCACTGCTGTTCTCGCCCGTGAGCGAGATGGCGGAGCGCCTACGCACGACCGTCGATCGGTTGGCCGGCGATACGCGGCGCGCCGCGCTGGCTCTCCAGGATCTCTGCGAAGGGCCGCTGCGGGGGATGTTCGACGGCCCGACGACCCCCGGTCTGGACCTGGACGCCCGGCTGCTCGTACTTGATCTGCACGCCGTTCGTGACTCTCCCGCGGTCGGGATCCTGATGGCCTGTGCCACCGCCTGGATGAGCGCGCTGCTCGCGCAGATGGCAGAACGTCCCGGTCGGGAGCGACTGATCAATGTCGCCGACGAGTCCTGGAAGATCGTTCAACACACCGGCCTCGGAGAGTGGTTCCAGTCGAATTTCAAGCTGGCCCGGCAATTCGGGGTGATGAACCTGGTCGTGTTACACAAGTTGGCCGACCTCCAGGCTGCAGGTGATGCCGGCTCCCGGGCAGCGCGCATCGCGGAGGGGCTGATCGCCGATGCCTCCACCCGAATCGTCTACCACCAGGACGAGAGCCAGGTGCCGCTCACCCGCCAGCTGCTCGGGCTCTCCGAGACTGAGGCACAGCTGATCTCGCTGCTCTCGGCGGGCCAGGCGCTATGGCGCGTCGGCTCACGCTCATTCGTGGTTCAGCACTGCCGCTCCCGAATGGAGACCGGGCTGACGAACACCGACACCGGGATGCGGATCAACCGTGTCGGGTTCGAGGCTTCTGAGCGGAAAAAGTCGGGAACCCGATGGTAGATCGCGTGTGGAGCCTAGCTGTTGTGTTGGGTTCGCCGAACCGGAGCGTGGTGCGTTTCCAGGCCGGGGTGGTTGAGGGCGGTGGCGTAGCGCATCGCGGCGTTGACGCTGAGGCCGAACAGGTCGCAGAGACGCCGGGTGTCGCCGCCGGTGGCGTGGATCTCTTGGACGATGCGGTCCTCGCGCAGGGCCTGGGCTGTCAGGTTGGTTCCCCTCCAGGGGAACTGGGCGCCGACCCGGGTGAGCCGGGGCGCGCTGACCCGGGTGACGAACAGGTGCGGGTTGATGGTGTGCGGCCAGGTTCGGTTGCGGTGATCGAGCCAGGCGCGCAGCCGGACGCGGACGGGTGCGGCCAGCGGGATGTCGCGGGCGTTGAGCATGAGCCTGGCGTCGACGATGTCGGTGAGCTTCAGCTCGCGCAGTTGCCGGCTGGTGAGGGCGTGGAACGCGACCAGCGCGACGGCCAGCGCGATCGCCGGGTCGGGCGAGTCGAGCGCGTCGCGGATCGCCTGGGTGTCCAAGGGCAGCGGCACCGTGCTGTTGGGCTGGGTGGAGCGCAGGCCTCGCATCGGGTCGGTGAAGATCAGTTTGCGCGCCTTCAGCGTCCGGAAGAGAGATCGGAGTCCGAGCTCGGCCCAGTGGCGATGGGCGTTGCTGGCCGGAAGCGCGGCGCGGACGTGCTCGCGGGTGATCTCGGCAAGCGACTGGTGGCCCTGGGCGGCCCAGGCGTGGATGATCGGAGCGATTCCCATGATCTGGATGCGGACCGTCTGGGGGTCGCGGGAGCGCTGGCGGGGCGCGGTCCTGCTGCCGGCCAGCATCACCTCCAGCCAGAGTTCGAGCTGTGCCCTGATCGGAGCGGGCAGGCCGTCGGTCTTGCCGGCGAAATACCGCGCGACGGGCGCGACCCGGTCGTCGATCAGCAGCCCCGCGGCGGCGAGCACATCGAGCGTCGAGCTGATGTTCCCGGCGTAGCGCGGGAGCTGGAGCACGTCGGTGGCGTTGATCTTCGCGCCTGGCGTGGGCTGCAGCACGGCCAGCAGCCGGAGCGAGCGCTCGACGTCGTTGCGCTGGCGTTTGCTCCAGCCGTGGCGGGCGGCGTGCTCGCCAACGATCTCCCGGCAGTAGTCGACGAGGTCCCGGTCGGCAGTGAGCGCGCGCTGGGCGATTTGCTCGGGATCGGGCGCGAGCTCGAACAGCCGCTCTTGGCGCCACGCGACCCGCGCGATCGCGCGGGCCTCCCGTTGCTGTTGGCGGGTCGGGGGTCGCAGGCGCGGGGTGCGCGGGCGCTGGTAGCGCATGTTCGCGAGGAACAGCTGCTGTCCGAACCGGTTGCCGGCGGTGAGGTCGAGCGGGCGTCCGGGCGCTTGGACCAGCCTCGCCTGCTCCAGGCACAGGCGGCAGGCGCCCATGTCGCCGACGCGTGTCTTGCTCCGGCAGTGCCGGCAGTCGCCGTCGGGGTAGTGGGCGTGCCACCAGCGGCAGCTCCAGCAGCGCCAGTTGTGCTGGCGGTAGACGCCCCACGCCAGGCAGCCGCGGCACGCTCCCGGGTGCTGGGGCCCGCCGGGATGGCAGCGCTCGCACATCCCGTCGCTGAAGTACGTCCTCGACCGGCAGTGCCGGCACGGCGGCGGGGTGAACGGCCCGCCGGGCAGGCACTCATAGCAGTAGTCCACGCGGGGTTTGACCCACGCGACTCGGTTGACTCGACAGCCGATGCACCGCCCCGGCGGGCGGATCACAAAGGCGGCTCTGACTTCGGCTTGCCGAACCGCGGCTTGACCGGCGGCGGCGGATCGTCCTCACCGTTGGCGGCCTGCCTGCGCTCAGGGCGGCGGGCGGCGACCTTGTCGGGCTCCGGGATCAAGAGTGCGGCCGGGTCGCAGTCCAGCACGGCGCAGATCACGTCGAGGTCCTCGAGCCGGATCGTGGTCGGCGTTCCGGTCCACAGCGCCGACATCTTCCCGGCGCTGACCTCCAAGCCCGCGTCGGCGAGCCGGCGGCGCATCTCGGTCGACTTCCAGATCCCGCGCTCAGCGGCCTTCAGCCGCAGATTCCACCGCACCGGGAAGCCTCCCTTCTCCGAACCTGGACTCCAGGCGCCGGTTGGCGCCCAGCCACGCCTGCTCGATGTGATCGCTGCGCACATGGATATAGCCGGAGGTGGTCGACAGCCACTGATGCCCCAGCAGCTCCTGCAGCGCCTTCAGGTCCATCCCGTCGCCGTAGAGCGAGGAGGCGCAGTAGTGACGCAGCACGTGCGGCGTCAACCGGCCCGACCAGCCGGGCAGCCAGCGGGCGGTCTGCCCCGCCAGCCCGTGGCGCAGTGCGTTGCCGCCGACCCGGCGGCAACGGTCGACGTCTGCGTTGTGACGCTCGCTGGGCAGCATCGGCGCGTCCGGATCAGACCAGTCACCGCCGAACTGGTGGCGAACCTCCGCCAGCCACCAATCGATCAACACATCCGCGCCGTTGATCGCCGGGACCAGCCGCTGCTTCGGGCCGCGGCCGCAGCTGCCCTTGCCGTGGCGGACGTGCAGCTTGCCGAACTCGCCCAAGTCCGGTCTCCAGTCGCGGATGTCGAGCATCACCGTCTCGTTGATCCGCAGCCCCAGCCGGCGCCACAACGACGCCGCGAAGTAATCGCGCGCGGCCGGCAAGTACTTGCGCGCCTGGGACACCGATCCGCGCCAGCCCACGAACAGCTCCTCGACCTCCGCGTCTGCTGGCGGCACCCGCACCTTCCCCAGCGACGCGCCCTGCTGGCGGTTGAACTCATCGATCGGCTGCTCGACCACGACGCCACACAGGGCGTGGATGTCGCCCTGATAGCGGCCGAGCACGAACTCGTAGAACAAGGCCAGCGTCCCGGCCTTCCCGGCGCGCGTGGTCACGGTGTGCCCCAGCCGCCGCTCGGCGGAGAGAAACCGGTCGGCGTCCTCGCATGTCGCCGACCACAACGGCCCCGCGAGCGAACGGGCGAACTGCACGATCACCGAGCGGGTGTGCGCAACGTGCCCGTCGCTCAACCCCGCAGCAGCCATCGCCAACGCGTACTGATCGACGATCTCCTGCTCGAAATCCTCGACCTCCTCGCCCGTCCGCAGCGCGCGCGGCGCGTCGATGTTGCGCACCACCGCCAGCGCAGTCATCGCCACACCTCTTCACCGAGAACGAGCACGCCGGAAATATACCGACAGACCTTCAGGAATCCCGACAGACGATCAGCCTCAGCGTGCGCAGCGATCAACCTGCTCGCGTGCGGCCGGGGGTGGGTCGCCAGACGCGCCCCGGACGCAATCGTCACCTCGTCGCTCCGCTCCTCACCTCCGATCGCGACCGGGCATACGCACCCCCCAGTCCTCTCCCACCACGAAACCTCCCGACGCCCCCGTCAGCCCGGTACTTCACCGCGCCTCCACCCCAAAGCGCGAAACGAACCCGACGGCATAGAGGTTAGCGACCGGAGCACCGGTCGGCGATGAGCCGGACACGGTCCGAAGGCGTCTCGGACGTCGTGATGCTCGCCCTGATCGGCGTGGTCCTGGGGCTCGCCACGCTGGTGTGGCTGTGGGGCGGCATCGCAGGGGTGGTGTTCGGCGGCGGCTGGCCGAGGGTCGGGGTGGGACAACTGCTCGCCGTGCTGACCCGGCTGCCGACACGGATGACCGACCCGGCTGCGGCGTGGCCGGCGATCGTCCGATCGAGCCTTCCCGGCGCGGGCGGCTTCTACGCCGCGCTCGGTCTGCTGCTCGCGGCCGGGGCGGGCGGGTGGCTGGGGCTGGCCCACGCGGGCTTGGCCAGCCGGCGCCGACGCGGCGGCGCCGGCGCGCGGTGGGCCACGGTCCGCGAACTGCGAGCACTCCGCTCACAGAGCGGCGCGAGGCGCGGCCCGAGGCGCGGCGAGCCCCACCCGCTGCGGCTCGCGCTGGGCCGCCACAACGGTCGGCTGCTGCACGCGGAGCAGCGCCACGCCCTTGTCGCGTTCGGGCCCCCACAGTCGGGCAAGTCGGCGGGACTGGCGATTCCGGCGCTGCTCGAGTGGAGCGGGTCGGCGGTGGCGTCTTCGATCAAGACCGATCTGCTCGCGGCCACGGTGCGCCGCCGCCGTGAGTTCGGGCCGGTGTTCGTATTCGACCCGTTCGGCTTGGCGGGGGAGCCGTCACATACGTGGTCTCCCCTGCGCCGGGCGCGCACGTGGGACGGAGCACTCGAGGTCGCCTGGCGGCTCGCCGCGGCAGGCGAGCTCGATCGCCGGAGTGTCGAAGGGGGCGACTTCTGGGCGCTGGCCGCCGAGCAGCGGCTCGCCCCATTGCTCTATGCGGCGTCCGTGACCGAGGCCAAGATCGACACCGTTGTGCGGTGGGTCCACGGCCAAGGTAGCCGCGAGCTCGACGAGGCGCTGGCCCAGGCCGCCGGCCAGGCGGCGAACGAAGACGAGCTGGCTGACGCTCACGCCGCGTACGACGGAGTGCGAGCGTTCGAGATGCAGGCCGACCGCACTCGTTCGTCGATCGAGGCGACCGCACAGGCGCTCCTGCGGGCTTACCGTTTCAGCCGGGTGGCGCGCTCGGCGGCGACTTGCGAGATCACTGCCGACCGGCTGCTCGACGAGCCGGCCACGCTGTACCTGATCGGCGACGCCAAGGCCTCGAAGCTGCTGCGCCCAATCTTTCTCGCGCTGCTCTCGGAGGTGGTGGACCGCGCCTACGAGCGCGCGACGCTGGCCGGCGGAGCGCTGGAGCGGCCGCTGCTGCTATGTCTGGATG
>CAXMLR010000100.1:0-1593 GCA_964194275.1 uncultured Solirubrobacterales bacterium | reverse complement strand
GCCGGTGCCGGGCGGTCCGATCAGGGTGAGGATCGCGCCGGAGCGCTTGTCCTCGGTTATGCCACGCTCCTGGCGCAGCTTCTTGACCGCGATGTACTCGACGATCCGGTCCTTGACGTCATCCAGTCCGGCGTGGTCTGAATCGAGGACCTCACGGGCGTGCTGGGGATCCAGGCGCTCGTCGGAGCGCCTGCTCCACGGCACCGCGATCAGCCAGTCCAGGTAGGTGCGGATCACGCTTGACTCAGCGCTCTGTTCGCCGACCTTCTCGAAGCGTCCGAGCTCCTTCTCAGCCACCTCGCGTACCGGATCTGGCATCCCCGCCTCTTCAATCTTGGTCCGGTACTCCTCCACCACGGAGGCGTCGTCATCGCCAAGCTCCTTGCGGATTGACTCCATCTGCTTGCGCAGGAAGTAGTCGCGCTGCTGCTTCTCTGCTCCGGACTCGACGTCGTCGCGGATCCGCTTGCGGACCTGCATCTCAGCCAAGCGTTCGCGCTGGTAAGCGACGGCCAGCTCCAGCCGCTCGGTCACGTCGACCGTCTGCAGCAGCTTGATCTTCTGTTCGTAGTTGAGATCGGGCGAGTAGCCCGAGGTGTCGGCCAGCGAGCCGGGCTCGGTGATGCTGCGGACAAACGCGGAGATGCGGCCGTCGTCCCCGCGGAGCTCGAGGAGCTCCTCGACCACGGCGCGGTACTCGCGCTCGAGGTTGCGGGTGCGTCCGTCGACCGGGACTTCATTGGGCCGCTCTTCGACGTCGACGAACAGCCGTCCGTCGGGCATGGTGTGCGCGGCACCGGCGATGCCACGATGCAGTCCGGTGAGCGCGACGGCGCGCGCGCCGCCCGGCAATCTGACCTGTTCAGAGACCTCGGCGACCGTGCCGACACCGGCGAATTCCTGCTCATGGCGCGGGACGAGCAGCACCCGTTCCTCCTCGGCCACGTCTACGGCGAGCGTAAGCGTCATGCCCGGGAAGACGACTGCGTCGTCCAGTGGTACTAGAAGAAGACGAGACATCCACGGTTCACTTTCACTAGTTGCTTACGAGAGATAAGTAGAGCTTAGCACCGAGCCCTAAGGATCGTGAATTCGGATCTCAGTGGACACGGCTGAGATTATCGCACGCTCGAATGCGCCCCCGGCCGACCCGGCTGGCCGCTCGGGGCGGCGCCTCGGCCGATCGGCTGCCACGCCGGCAGCGCCTCTGGCCGAGTCAGGACTCGGCGTCTGGGATGATCTGTCGCGATGGCCGAGCGAGAGATCACCCCAGACGCCGCCCACGACATTCTCGCCGCCGAGGCGTTCGCGATGCCCGCCCCGGATCCGGACCTCCATCACCAAGGTCCGCTCCAGCTGCCCGAGGACCCCGCGGGGACCGCCGAGCCGCACGACATCCTGGCCGCCGAGGAGTTCCCAATGCCCGCGGCGCACGCGGCGGCCGGGACGGCGCTGGCCGAGCGCCGCGGCGGGCTGCCGCGGCTTGCGGTCGAGCTCGCAGCCGGAATGGCCGTGCTCGCGCTGTTGCGGCGCCTGCTCCGCCGCCGCTAGTGAATGCCTCGCTCTGATCAGACGAGGCGTTCGAGCGCGACC
>CAXMLR010000099.1:0-8354 GCA_964194275.1 uncultured Solirubrobacterales bacterium | reverse complement strand
GGCTCCGATCACGGACCTGTCGGCGCCGGTGGCCACGCCGCCGACGCAGGTCGCGAGCGATCTGTCCGCCCCCGGAGCCTCCACGCGCTGGCGCTCGGCCGGCCAGCTCGCCGCCGGCTTTGTCAAGGACATCGGTAAGCAGCAGGGCCTGACGGTCAATATCCCGAGCAGCCTCGTCGGGAGCGCGAAGAAGTGAAACGCGCGATCACCACCCACGCCACCGACTTCGCCGCGATCCTCGTGCTGCTGGTGCTGTCGGTGGCCATGGCCGGCTACATCCTCAGCCACGAGCGCCTGCGCTTCCCCTTCATCCAATCATCCCCGACGATCATGAAGGCTGAGTTCTCGACCGGCCAGGCCGTGACTCCGGGTCAGGGTCAGACGGTGCGCGTCTCCGGGGTGGAGATCGGCCAGATCGGCAAGGTCACGCTGAAGAACGGCTTCGCCGTCGTCGAAATGGACATCAACGACAAGTACAAGCACGTGATGCACACCGACGCGACCGCGCTGCTGCGGCCGCGGACCGGTCTGAAAGACATGTTCATCGAGCTCAGCCCCGGCTCGCGCAGCGCCCCGGTGGCCAAGCCCGGCTTCACGATCCCGGTCTCCAACACGCTGCCCGACATCAACGTCGACGAGATCCTCGCCTCGCTCGATGCGGACACGCGTGCCTATCTGGGTCTGCTGGTCAACGGCGCGGGGCAGGGCTTGAACGGCCACGGCAACCAGCTGGCGCAGGTTTTGCAGCGCTTCGAGCCCACCCACCGTGACCTGGCGCGGCTCAACCGGGCCATGGCCGCGCGCGGCACCAACCTCACCCGCCTGGTCAACTCCCTGCAGCGGCTGAACACCGCACTCGCGGCCAAGCAGTCCCAGATCGTCCACCTCGTCGATTCGAGCTCGACGGTGTTCCGCGCCTTCGCCTCTCAGGATCAGCACATCAGCAAGGCGATCGCCGACCTTCCGGGCACCCTCGTCCAGACGACGTCCACGCTGGCCAAGGTGCAGACGTTCGCCAACCAGCTCGGGCCCGCCGCGACCAACCTGCTGCCCGCCGCCCGCGCGCTGCCCGCCGCCAACCAGGCGCTGACCGCGCTCGCGGTCCCGAGCACCCCGATCATCAAGAACCAGATCCGGCCGTTCGTGGTCGCGGCGCGCCCGCTCGTGCGTCAGCTGAAGCCCGCGTCGGTGAACCTGGCCAAGGCAACGCCGAGCCTGTCGAAGGTGTTCAACGTGCTGAACCACTTCGTCAACCTGGTCGGCTACAACCCGGGCGGCGCGCAGCACGGTTACCTGTGGTGGCTGGCCTGGCTCGACCACAGCGCCCGCACGCTGTTCTCGGTGCAGGATGCCAACGGCGTGTTCCGGCCGTTGTTCCTCCAGGCCAGCTGCGCGACGTTGGCGCAGATCGCCAACTCGGTAAAGGGCGGGGAGACGCTTTTCAACTTGACGCCGATCCTGACCAGCCTCAATCTCTGCCCGAAGCAGGCCTCGGCCGACATCAAGGCCTTCCACGCTTATCAGGCCGGCAAGTCATCCACGGGCACGCTCGCGCCGCGGGCCGCGGGCGCCTCGTCGGGTAGCGGCGGCTCGAACGGCCTGTTCCTCCCCAAGCTCCCGACTAACTAGCAGTGAACTAGATGGAAACCGGCACTCCCTCACTATCCAAGGTCATCACGATGGTGCTGTTCGCGCTCTCGTGCGCCGGCCTGCTGCTGTTCCTGTGGCTGTCCTTCGGGGGCACGATCCCGTTCAACGCCCAGGGTTACCGGATCAGGGTGTCCTTCCAGAGCGCCAGTCAGCTCGCCACCCAGGCGGACGTGCGGATCGCCGGCGTGACCGTCGGGAAGGTGATCGAGAAGTCGGCCGATCCGCAGGGCAACCGCACCTTCGCGACGCTGCAGCTCGAGAACAAGTACGCCCCCATCCGCAGCGACGCGCGCGCGATCCTGCGAGCCAAGACGATCCTCGGCGAAACTTACGTCGAACTTTCCCAGGGCTCGCCCAACGCCAAGCCGGTTCCCGACGGTGGTCTGCTCCGCCGCGGCGAGGTCCAGCCCGCCGTCCAACTCGACGAGGTCTTCAACGCCCTGGATCCGGCCACCCGCAGCGCGTTCCAGATCTGGCAGCAGCAGCTGGCCGTGTCGGTCAAGGGGAACGACCAGAACCTCAACAGCGTGCTCGGCAACCTACCGCAGTTCGCCGCCGACGCGACCGACATCCTGCGCGTGCTTGACATCCAGCACACCGCGGTGGTGCGGCTCCTACAGAACGGCGGCACCGTCTTCTCAGCCCTGACCCAGGACCAGTCGGCGCTGCGGAACCTGATCACCAGCGCCGCCACCACGTTCCATACGACCGCGTCGGTCAACAACTCGCTGGCGCAGACCTTCCACGTGTTCCCGACCTTCCTCGACGAGACCAAGGCGACGATGACGCGGCTGAAGGCATTCGCGCTCGACACTGATCCGCTGACCAAGCAGCTGCTCCCGGTCGCCGCCGACCTCGGCCCGACACTGCGCTCGGTCCAACGCCTCTCGCCCGACCTGCGCCGGCTGTTCGTCAACCTCGGTCCGCTGATCACGGTGGCGAAGACCGGGCTGCCCGGGATCCGCGACGTGCTGCTCGGAGCCAAGCCGCTACTTGGGGCGCTCGGCCCGTTCCTCGGGCAGCTCAACCCGATCCTTCACTGGCTCGCGCTGCACCAGCAGCTGATCTCGGACTTCATCTCCAACGGTGCTTCCGGGCTGGCCGCAAAGACGCTCTCGGTGAGCGGAAACGGCGTCGGTCACTACCTGCGCCAGTTCTCCCCGACCGGCCCCGAGACGCTTTCGTTCGCTCCGACCCGTGACCGGAACAACCGCGGCAACACCTACCCGCCGCCGCTGTGGCTGGCCGACCCGAACGTGCTCAAGCAGAACAACCTGCCCTCGTGGGACTGCAAGAACACCGGTTCAGGACCCGTGTCCGCGATCAACGCGCCCGGACCCCTCGGGCGTCCGGCCTGCTGGATCGCGCCGCCGCTCCCTGGCGCTGCCGGTCCGTACCAGATCCCGCACATCACGGCATCGCACTACTCGAGTAAGTAGGTGCCGTCCGGGCACGAGACGCTGGCCGAGCCGGCCGCACCCGCCGCGAGGCTCGGCGAGCGCTCAGGCCGCGACGGTGCGGGCGCCGGCTCTCGCCGACACTGCGGCGAGGCCGTCGAGCAGCCGTTCCGCCAGCGCCCGGTCGCCCGTGAAAGTCAGTCCGCTGCGGTCGTGCTGTGGGGAGAACGCCGACACCCACGCGGTCTGATCGCCGCTGACGCGAGCGTCGGGGTTGTCCGCTTTGCGCTGTTCGATCGTCACCCGGTGCGGTGAAGCGCTCAAGGAATAGGAGGCGGCTGCGCCGCCTTCGTGGGTGGCGTCCGTCGATAGCTCGATCGTGCCCTGCGTTCCGGCCTCGGGGGCCAGCAGGCCGGGGGCGAGGCGGAAGATCGCACCGATGTCGATCGCCTCGGCGGAGCGCGGGGGACCCCACGCCCATTCGAAGCCCCAACGAGCGAGCTCACCGAGGATCGGCATCAGCTCGCGGGCGCGGTCGGTCAGCTCGTAGTCGACGCGCGGGGGCACCTCGCGGTAGCGCTTGCGAGTGAGCATGCCGTCGGCGACCATCCGGTTTAGCCGCGAGCGCAACTGTTCGGTGGAGATTCCCGGGAGCACCCGCTGAAGCTCGACGAACCGGCGAGGTCCGGCGGCCAGGTCGCGCACGATCAACAGGGTCCACTTGTCGCCGACGAGGTCAAGTGCGCGTGCATCCGGGGACCACTGGTCGTACGGATGCCGTTTGGGCGGTGGTACCTGGGGGATAGCTGCCTCCGGTTCAGTCCTACGTACCAGGTTCGAGTCTAACGGACACAATCGGCGCCGCAAGCCGGTTGCTGAATCGATCGCGAATGTATTCGCGCAAGTTTCGCCGATGCGGGTCGTTACAGACTGTGTGGGAGAGCTCATCGTCCTAGCCGAGCGCCTCGCCGACCGTTGCCGGCCCCGGTCTGGCCGCCCCGCTTCTGCACGCGGGGGTTCTGCACTCACCGCCTCTGAGCGCCCCGCGTTCTTCTTTGACCTCGCCTGCCCGTTCTCTTACCTGGCGGCGGAGCGAGTCGAGCGGGTCGTCGGCGAGGTCGAGTGGGTACCGGTGGCCAGCGCGATGCTCCCGCAGGGAGGCACCTCACTGCAAACGCCGAAGCCCCGCCACCGGTCCGAGCTCCGCCACCGGGCCGAGCTCCGCGCCACCGAGCTGCGTCTGCCGCTCGTCTGGCCCGATCGCCGTCCCGGCGGGGCGCCGTCCGCGCTGCGTGCCGCGGCCTACGCCGCCGATGTCGGAGCCGGAGCGCTGTTCGCTCTGGCCGCGAGCCGCCTGGCGTTCTGCGGAGGGTTCGATCTGGAGGATCCGGAGATCCTCGCCGAGGCGGCCGCGGCGGCGGGCATCCCGCTCGAGGATTGCCTGGCCGCGGCCGGTAACCCTCGCTGGGACGACGCGCTGGGGGCGACGGCCTACGGCCTCGCCTCACGCGGGATCACCGAACTGCCGGCGATTCGCGTCGACCGGCGCTTGGTGCGGGGCGAGCGCGGGCTGGCCGAGGCCGCTGCGTTGCTTCGCTCGGGAGCGGCTGAAGGCCGTCCGCTCGCACCCGTGGGCTGAGCGGTTGCTCGCCGCGCCGGCGCGCGGGTCGTAATCTCCTCATCATGGTCGATCCGATCG
Organism: uncultured Solirubrobacterales bacterium; assembly: GCA_964194275.1. Taxonomy (GTDB): domain Bacteria; phylum Actinomycetota; class Thermoleophilia; order Solirubrobacterales; family Solirubrobacteraceae; genus Palsa-465. Next base: position 3,608 of record CAXMLR010000099.1, on the reverse strand, counting down.
ATCGTGCCGTACGCGCGATCGCGCGCCGCAGCTCCTTCGCTCTGGTCTGGGCCCAGTTCGGGATCACGCACGTCGTCGCGTTCGGCGGGATCATCCTGCTCGAGCTCTATCAGCCGCTGAGTACGTCCGACTTCTGGGTGCTGGTGGGGATCTCGCAGACCCTGATGGCGATCGACAACCTGATGGCGATCAAGCTCACGCGGCGGATGTGGCGCCCGGTCACCGCGTGGGAGCGTGGCGCCCGCGACGAGCCGGTGACGATCGCGGCCTGGACCGCCCTGGCCACCCTGCCGCTGGAGTATTTGCGGCGCGTACGGACGTACCCGTTCGTGTTCAGCTATCTGCCGTTCATCGCCTTCGTCGTGTGGAAGCTCGAACTGCGCTGGTACGCATTCTTCATCCTCGTGCCGGTGGGCACGGTCGTGCTGCTCTCCACCGTGATCGTCCGCTACTTCACGATGGAGGTGCTCACACGACCGGTGCTCGAGCAGATTGCCGAGGGCCTCCCGAGTGACTTTGCCATCGACGCGCCCGGGCTTCCGCTGCGCTGGCGGCTCCTCGCCGCCGGTCCGGCCATCAACGTGATCACCGCTGTTGTCGTAGCCGGGCTGACGCAGCGCGGACACCACGCCACGCTGCGTGATCTCGGAACCGCGTGGCTGATCGCCGTGGTCGTCTCGTTCACGATCTCGCTGGAGCTCGTGATCCTCGTGGTCCGGGCGCTGGGAAGCGCGCTCAGGGATCTGCGCGCCGCTACCGAGCGGGTACGCGCGGGCGACTATTCAGCGCGCGTTCCAGTGGTGGCCACAGATGAGACCGGGAAGCTGGCCCAGTCGTTCAACACCATGGTTGAGGGCCTCGACGAGCGCGAGCGGCTGCGCGATGCGTTCGGTGCCTACGTGGACCCCGGCGTGGCCGAGCGCGTCTTGCGCGAGGGCTCAGATCTCGAAGGGGAGGAAGTCGAGGTCAGCGTCCTGTTCCTGGACATCCGGAGTTTCACCGCGTTTGCCGAGCAGGCCCGCCCGCACGAGGTCGTGTCGATGCTCAACCAGTTCTGGGAGCTGGTCGTGCCGGTGCTGCTCCGCCATGGTGGCCACGCCAACAAGTTCATCGGCGATGGCGTGATGGCCGTGTTCGGGGCGCCGGAGCGCTGGCCTGACCATGCCGACCGCGCCGTGGCGGCGGCGGTGGAGATCACCGGACTGGTGCACCGGCGCTACCGGGGCGAGTTCTCCGCCGGCATCGGCGTCAACAGCGGGCGCGTCGTCGTCGGTACGGTCGGCGGCGGGGGCCGGGTCGAGTTCACCGTGATCGGCGACACGGTCAACACCGCGTCGCGGGTCGAGGCGGCGACGCGTGAAACCGGCGATGACATCCTCATCACCGACGCCACCCGCGCGCTGATCGGCGATGGTGACCTGCGCTTCGAGCGGCGGCCGCCGGTGTCGCTGAAGGGCAAGCAGGTCCACGTCGACCTGTGGGCACCGGTGACACCGGCGCCGGCGACCGACGAACCGCCGCCCCGTGATGGACGGGAGACAACCTCGGTTGCGGACTGACGCTACGGCGAGACGAGCGCGGCCAGGATCTGCTCGTTCAGACGCTCGCTGCGGCCGTCCTCGTCGTGCTCACGGACTGGCTCAGGCCGCTCCTGGCGCAGGGACGGAAGTGCGTCGTACTCGTCGAGCCCTTCACACAGAGCGTCGAACTGAACGTGTTCGGCCATCGGGGGTCGGGCTGCGGTCATGTCGTCCTCTCGTTTATCGCCTGACTACGATCCTACGCCTCGGGCTAAAGCCCGTGTTAGCGTCCCGCCCGTGGCCACCGATACCAGCACCGGGCTGCACGGCGGACGGCTGATCGCCAGGTGCCTCAAGGCCCAGGGCGTGTCGAAGCTGTTCACGCTTTCCGGCGGTCACCTGTTCTCGATCTACGACGGCTGCCGGGCCGAGGGAATCGATCTCATCGATGTCCGCCACGAGCAGACCGCGGGCTTCGCCGCCGAGGGTTGGGCGAAGGTGACGCGGACCTTGGGTGTGTGCGCGCTGACCGCCGGTCCAGGTGTGACCAACGGCATGAGCGCGATCGCCTCGGCGGCCCAGAACAACTCGCCGATGCTCGTCCTCGCCGGACGTGCCCCGCAGTTTCGCTGGGGGCAGGGATCGCTGCAGGAGATCGACCACGTCCCGTTCGTGCGACCGCTGGTCAAGTTCGCGGCCACACCCGAGAGCACGCCGGAGATCCCCGCGCTCCTCGACGAGGCGATGCGAGCTGCCGTGATCCCGCATTCAGGCCCGAGCTTTGTCGACTTCCCGCTCGATCACGTGTTCATGGAAGCGCCCGAGCGCGAGCCCTTCCCGCCGCTGCCCGAGCCCTGGCGGGGCCCCGGGGCGGATGCTCGCGAGGTGGAGCGCGTAGCCGCGCTGCTGCGGGAGGCCGAGCGGCCGGTGATCATGGCCGGCACCGGGTGTTACTGGGGTAGAGCGGAGACCCAGCTGCTCGCCCTCGCCGAAGGGCTCCAGATCCCCGTGTTCCTGAACGGGCTCGGCCGGGGCTGCGTGCCCGCCGACCACGAGCTGTTCTTCTCCCGGGCCCGCGGCCAGGCCCTCGCCGAAGCCGACCTGGCCCTCCTCATCGGCGTCCCGCTCGACTTCCGCCTCGGCTTCGGCGCGGCCTTCGCACCCGACGCCGACGTGGTGGTGATCGACGTCGCCGAGCCCCAGCGTGATCATCCCCGGCCGGTGAGCGCCGAGCTCTACGGAGCGCTGCCGGCGACGCTCGAGGCGCTGCTGAGCGCCAGCGGCGCCCGGTCGGCCGACCCAGGCGGCGCTCAGCCCTTCGAACGGGAGGCGTGGGTCTGCGCCCTGCGGGCGATCGAGGACGAGAAGCGCGCCGGTGAGGCAGCGGAGCGGGCCGATCCCCGGGTGCCGCTGCACCCGATGCGGATCTATGGCGAACTCGCCGCGCTGCTCGACCGGGATGCGATCGTGATCGGTGACGGAGGCGATTTCGTCTCCTACGCCGGTCGCGTGGTCGATTCCTACTCGCCCGGATGCTGGCTCGATCCGGGGCCGTTCGGCTGCCTGGGCAGCGGTCCCGGCTACGCGCTGGCGGCCAAGCTCGCTCACCCGGACCGCCAGGTCGTGCTGCTGCTCGGCGACGGCGCTTTCGGCTTCTCGGGGATGGAGTTCGACACGCTCGCGCGCCACGGAGTCGCCGCGGTGGGCGTCGTCGGCAACAACGGCATCTGGGCGCTCGAGAAGCACCCGATGGAACTCCTCTACGGCTACTCGGTGGCGGCCGAGCTGCGACCCGGCACGCGCTACGACAAGGTGGCGGAGGCGCTCGGCTGCCACGGCGAGCTGGTCCGCGAACCGAGCGAGCTGCGGCCGGCCCTCGAGCGCGCGCTGGGCTGCGGTCAGCCGGCGCTGGTCAATGTGCTGACCGATCCGTCAGTGGCCTACCCCCGGCGGGCAAATCTGGCTTAGCGGCCCTCGAGCGGTCCGGAACGAAAACCGCCCACATCACTGCGGGCGGCTTCCGATCCAGGTTTGGCCCCATCAGGACGGGCAGGGGTACGTGCCAGAAGGGGCCGGTTAGAGTGGCTC
>CAXMLR010000098.1:0-5688 GCA_964194275.1 uncultured Solirubrobacterales bacterium | reverse complement strand
CAGCGAATCGGACAGAACCTATGTCTCCGATCCCGCGGCGGTGCTGCGTACACAGGCTGCCCTGTTGCGTCCCGGCGGGGTGGTTGCACCGATCGAGTTCGATCTTCACAGCGCCCGCTCGCTACCGTCAACACCGCTAGTCGCGCAAGCATTGTCCTGGCTTCGCGGAGCGTTCACCACAGCCCAGATCGACCCCGCGCTGGGTCCACGTCTGTGGACAGTGCTTCTAGAAGCGGGTCTGCAGCCTCAGGGGATGATCGGCATCCAACCCCACTTCGCTCCCGACGATCCCGACGGAGCCGCGATCCTCGCCGGGATCCTCACAACCGCGCTGCCACTCATCGAACGCGCCGGCGCAGCAACCGCGGCGCAGGTCGGCGCCACCACTCTCCGACAACGGATCGCCGACGAGCTTGCTAGTACCCCCGCCGTCTTCGCCCACCCTATCCTGATCAGCGCCTGGGGAACGACCAGCAAGACAAGCTGAGTCAATGATGAACTCGCTCTCCGCGCGGACGCTGTGGCGCCCTGGTCACGGTGCGTGCGCAAGGATCCTCGTGCTCCGGGTCCTTCGCATCCTCACGAGGGCCCGGAAGCTCGCTGTCGGCCCGCGCGCTCTCGCTCGTGGTCCCGAGCCACAGCGACCGGCTGCGATGCGGTCGCGCTACTCCCTTTTCGCCGGAACCGATACGCGCAGGGGAGGCCGGCCGGCTGTCGATCGATGTCGGGTGTCGCAGATGCGCACGTTGATCGTCGCCGCCATCGTCCGCTGGAGCGCTCTACCTCGCTGGCGCGGTCGCGCTTGGATCCCCGCCGGAGGCGACCGACTCGCCGGTGCGGGTCATCGCCTGGTTTCGCGACCATCAGAATGCGGCGCGGTTCTACGTGTGGACGGCTACTTTCGGGTCGCTCGCGTTCGGAGTCCTAGCGTCATTCGCGGCACGCTGCCGCGGCCGTCCCGGGACGTCTTCTTGCTCGGCGCCGCGGGGTTCATTGTGGAGACGGCGGTACAGGCGTGGTTCTGGGGCGGCCTCGCGCTCCACCCGAGCATCCTGCCTCCGAGCAGCGCACGATCCTGCTCGACGTGGCGAGCTTCTGGGGGCCGGTCCTGACCGGCGCGACGACCACGATGATCGGCGCGATCACCGTGCTCGGCGTACGCTCAGGCGTGCTGATTCCGCGCTGGCTTTTCTTGCTCGGTCTGGTCGCCTTCGCTGGGCAGGCCGTCGAGACGATCACGGTCTTCGGCACCTCTGGCTTCATCGCGCCCGGCGGCGGCATGAACCTGTTGCTCGGCGCCGGCCTGACGGCGGCCTGGTTCGTCGGCCTCGTGGTCTGGGCCGCCCAGCGGCTCGGTCAGCCCACGCCGGCCACCTGAGCCCGTAGGCTTGGAGCGGCCGAGCGGACCCAGTGGCCCGACCTACCGCTTCTCCTGCCGGCGCATAGCGATCACGCCGACCGGTGCCAGCGTCGTGATCGCAGTGGACGACCTGCACAAGCCCCGCCTGCGTTGGCGGCTGCTACCGCATTCCGTGGTTGGAGAATTGCCGCGCGGACGGCAGAGCAGGGATCTGGCCGCGCGCGGCCCGGCACGTGGTATTCGCCAATTGCGGGTCGGTCTTCCCTGCTCCTGATAGAGCGTGGTGAATACGCAGAGCGGCGTCGGACTCCAGCTCGAAGATCGACGCTCCGGACGATCGCAGTGGGCGAACGGCGCTTCGCCCCGGTCCCCGCGAGCGCCTGGTCGCCTATCCAAGTCATGGGCTCCGCTCCGCGCCGAAGCGAAAGCGATCACGCGGAATCCGGCGTCTCGAGCGGCGCGTAGAACTGGAGCTCGGACGCGCGAATGCGCAGGAGGTGTCGGACCAGCAGCGTCGCTGGCAGTAGGCTCGTGTGATGCTTCGACGGTTGGTTCTGAGTGCGGTCCTCGTTCTGGCGCTGGTCGTTGTCCCGGGGGCGGGGGCTCACGTGGGTCGTGCTCACCATCACGCGAGTCGCCCGCACGCGGCTCGTCGCTATCACCATCCTCGCCTTCGTTCCACTGCGATCGCGTCGCTGCGCTTTCTGCACGTTTCCGCCCCGGGCCCGGGTAACGGCTTGGCGCAGATCCTGGATCCCGCTGGACGGTCGGTGCTGCTGCGCGGCGTCAACGTAAACGGCCTCGAGGACTATTACGCCAACTCCTCGCAACCCACCGCGGTGGCATATCCGGTCGCGCCCGCTGCCTACGCCGGCCGCCGCTGCCCGGCTCGCAACGAAGTGGTGGAGTCGATGTCGGTGTGCTGGTTTGATGCCGGCCAGATCGCGGGCTTTGGCTATGACGCCGTGCGCCTGGCGATTTCCTGGTCGCTGCTCGAGCCGCGCCCGGGGGTGATCGACCGAACCTACATCGACCGGATCGCTCAGGTCGTCGGTTGGTTGGGCGCTCGGGGGATCTATTCGGTCATCGATATGCATCAGGACGCCTGGAGTAAGTACCTGTACACGCCGTCGGGCGCCAGGTGCCCGCCGCCGCTCTCGCCGGTCACGGGCGTGCATGAGGCCGATGGTGCGCCGGGTTGGGCCAGCACGCACCTGACTCCGGTGTGCTCGTTCGGCGCGCGCGAGGTGGACCCGGCGGTGCAGGAAGACTTCCAGAGCTTCTGGAGTGATGCGGCAGCACCCGACGGAGTCGGCCTGCAGGAGCACTTCGCCGCGGCGCTTGCCGCCGTCGCTGCGCGCTTTGTTTCAGATCCCGCGGTGGCGGGCTACGACGTCCTCAACGAGGCCAGCCCGGGCTACGTGGCACCGCCGGTGATGGACGCGACCGAGCTTTACCCCTTCTACGCCAAGACCATCAGCGTGATACGCAGCCGGGTGGCAGGGTTCCGCCAGCTGTTCTTCATCGAACCCGACGTCACGCGCGACGTGACCGACAGCCGCTACGCGCTTGGGCCCTGGTCTGGGTACTCGAATTTCCGCAACGTCGTCTACGCCCCCCATGTCTACACCCATGTGTTCACGCCCGACGCCCTGACTGGCGCCCCCGCCTCGCTCTTCCCAGTGAGCTCGGGCTATGCCGCCGCCGCCGCGGATGCCCGCGCGCTGGGGTTACCGCTGTGGGACGGAGAGTTCGGCGCCAACATCAGCGATGACGCCACCACCCTGCGCGACCACTACCTCCAGCAGGACAACCTGAACATTGGTGGTGCGCTTTGGGTCTGGAAGGCCGACAACGACACCAGCTCGGGGTTCAGCGTGCTGCACAAGCCGTTCGGGATGGGGGTTCCCTTCCCGAGCCGAGTGACCTACACCGACCGGGCGTATCCGGTCGAGACCGCCGGGACGCTCAAGGCCTTCAGCTATGACCCGTCCAAGCGGACCTTCCGGCTTGCCGCCTCCGGGTCCAGAGTCCCCTTCAGAGACCGCGGTCGGGCCACGGTGGTCTACGTACCCGCCCGCGCGACCGGGGTCGTAACGGCGCGCGGAGCTCGGCTGCTGACCATGAGGCTGAGCGACGGCGCGCGCGAGGTCTACCTGTTCCCGACGGGCGGCCCTTACTCGGCCAGCTCCTCCTGACCGCCTGCCCGGTGGTGCTGGCGCACGACGGGACCTGTCTCCAGGCGAGGCGAGATCGTGAGCCTCGACCGTCGCCGCACGGGCGGACACGCAGCGAATGTACGTTGTGCGGCAACGGTGCGGTTAGGTATGACAGGGAGCGCCCAGCTCGTGCCGACCACGTGCCAATGCGCGAACAGGTCCGCTTCCGCGAACCATCGCATTCGCCCTGTGGCTGGTGTACGGCGGGCGAGCGCATCGGCGACGAAAGACGCTGGCGGCGGGGTGACACTTCGGCGGTCCTTGACATGGGATCAGGGCATCGAGATGGCCCAGCACGTGCAACTCCGGCTCGACACCGGCTCAACGAGAGGCGTTTGCTCACCGGCGCCAGGAGGCCGAAGAGGTCTATGTCGTCCTAGCTGGCTCGGGGAGCGGGTATAAGAGCCTGGCCTCAGGGCCCCGTTTCCGGCGAAAGGATTGTGATTGTGAAACCCGACGTCGGGACGCGGTGGCGCCCGAATGTCCGGCGGGCTATCGCGTCGCCAGCGGGAAGGGGGAAGAACGACTACGATCGCGCTCCTGAGGCGGAGAGGAATGATCTAGGTGCAGCGGCGAATTTCGGTGTCAGTCCTTGCGGTCATCGCGCTCGGGGTCAGCGGGGTTGGAGCCGCGCCGCCTTCGGCGCACCCGGGCGCGAGCTCGATCGCCCCCGCGCATCTGGTTCGGCTGGCCGTGCTGTCCACGCGGGCTGACCTGGTCTCGGGAGGCGAGGCGCTGGTGCAGGTGTTCCTTCCCTCCGGCGCCCCGGGCGCCCAGACAAGGCTCGATGTCAACGGACGCGACGTCACGCGGGACTTTGCCCGTCTCAGCGACGGAAAGTTCGAAGGTTTGGTGACTGGCCTCGCCAACGGGCCCAACGTGCTGACGGCTCGGCTTCCCGACGGTTACGGAGCGCACCTGACGATCACCAACCACCCGATCGGAGGCCCGATCCTCAGCGGACCCCAGCTCAAGCCGTGGGGTTGCGAATCCGGGGCTGTCGACGCGGCCTGTGACAAGCCGGTCGCCTACGGCTACTACTACAAGTCGACCGACTCCACCAAGAGCGGCCTGCAGCCGTACCACCCCGCCCACCCCCCCACTGACGTCGCTACGACCAAGACGCAGACCGGGACGACGGTGCCATTCATCGTCCGCGTCGAGACCGGCTATGAAGATCGCGACCAGTACCAGATCGCCGCGTTGTTTCAGCCGGGCAAGCCCTGGAGCTCGCTGGCGCCCCAGCCCCAGTTCAACCACAAGCTGCTGATCACCCATGGAGCCTCATGCGGCGTCGACTACCGGACCGGCACCGCACCGAGCGTGATCAGGTTTAACCCCTCCCCGATCTCAGCTGCGGTCGTGCCGGCGGCAGATGGCGCCCAGTACGCGCTCGGCGCCGGCTTTGCCGTGATGTCGACCGCGCTGGACTACAGCGGCCATAACTGCAACTTACCGCTCCAGGCCGAGTCGCTGATCATGGCCAAGGAACACCTGATCAATGCGTACGGGACGATCCGCTACACGCTCGGGACCGGGTGCTCGGGCGGCTCTCTCGCGGAGCAGTGGATCGCCAATGCCTATCCCGGCATCTACCAGGGGATCCTGCCGACCTGCTCGTTCCCCGACGCGTGGGGGACGGCAACCCAGTTCCTGGACTACCACCTCCTGCTGGCCTACTTCACCGATCCGTCGAAATGGGGGACCGGCGTGGCATGGATTCCGACGCAGATGGCCGATGTCGAGGGGCACGTGTCGATCGTCAACTCCGAAGTCAGCGACCACGCCCAGTGGCACGTGGCCGTACCGACCGACAGATGTGCCGGGGTGACCGACGCTCAGCGCTACAACCCGCAGAGCAACCCCGCCGGCGTCCGCTGCGACATCCAGGACGCGGCGATCAACATATTCGGGCCTGATCCGCAGTCGTACTGGTCCGGCAGCGAGAAGAAGGCCGGCCGTGGCTTCGCCGTGCCGCCGATCGACAACGTCGGCGTGCAGTACGGCCTCGCTGCGCTGCAGCAGGGCAAGATCCTGCCCGCGCAGTTCATCGACGCGAACCAGAAGATCGGCGGGGTGGACATCGACACCAACCCGATCGCAAGCCGC
>CAXMLR010000097.1:0-3915 GCA_964194275.1 uncultured Solirubrobacterales bacterium | reverse complement strand
GTTGGATGGACGTATCGCGTTCCAGGAGAGCGCGCAGGACGCGTTCACGGCGGTCGTCGAGGAGCTCGTGGGCAGGCGCGTGTTGGCGTTTCTCAGCGGCAACCAGACCAGCCCCGGGGTAGCCTGCGAGCTGTTCTTCCTCGAGCCCCAGCCCTGAGCAAGCGGCGCCTGCAGGGGCGCCGAAGCAGCGAACAGTGATCCGAGCGGAGCCCCAGGACGCATCCCAGGTGTGTTGATCAAATCGTCAATCGTTCCAGCGGGCGTCGCGGCGGTTGTGGCCGTAGGCGCCTTGGCGCTGGCCAACGGCCGCGGTAGCGCGACCCCCGGGCCCTCAAGCGCCGTCGCCACGGGTAAAGCGGTCAGCCTCAAGATCGCCAACTACGCGTTCGCTCCCGCGACGCTGACGGTCAAGGCCGGCACAAACGTCACGGTCACGAACAGTGACAGTACGGCTCATACGGCCACGGCCGGCTCGGGGGCATTCGACTCTGGGACCCTGAGGTCCGGTCAGGCGGCGCATTTCACCCTCAAGAAGGTGGGCACGTATACGTACATCTGCCAGTTCCACGCGTTCATGGCCGGGACGATCAAGGTGGTCGGCTGATGGTTCGCCTGCGGGCGACGCCGGTCGCGCTGCTCGCCGCGGCGCTGGTGGCGGTCATCGCAGGGGTTCATTTCCAGCAGTACGTTGACTTCATCAGTCTCGTCCCCACCGTGGGGGTGTTGTTTCTCCTCAATGCTGCCGGGGGGGCCGGGCTAGCGGTCGCCCTGCTGAGCGCCGAGAGCCGATTGCGGCTGCTCGCCGGGCTCGGATCGGTTGGCCTCGCTGTCGGCTCGCTGGTTTCGATCGCGATCGCGCTCAGTGGCAGCTTCTTCGGCTACAGCGAGCCGACGCTGCGGCTCCCGATAGTCCTCGCGATCGTGGCCGAGGTCGCGGCTCTCCCCGTGCTGAGCTTGCTCATCCGCCGCGAGCTTCGGAGCCGTTCTGCCGGGGCGGGTGCGACGCAGGCGCAGGCACAGGCGCCGCTCGGTACCTGAGCGCGCGGGCTCTGGTCGCGGGACCGCGCGAGTGGTCGCGGACACGGTGCAGGCGCTCGCGACGTCACAGCGGGTCGAGATCCTGGCGCTGACCAGCCGGCTGCACGCCGGCGCTCGTTCACCGACGCGCACGGGGGCGGCCGAACGGGTTCGCCAGCGGCCGGATGGATCGGAACGTCACGCCATACCGGCGTCGCGCTTGAGCAGCGTCGCGAACCAGCGACCGCCGTTGCACCATCGTCTTCCGACCTGAAAGCCACCTGACTGCGCGACCCGGTCGAGGTCGCGGATCGACACGCGGGCCCAGCGAAACCAGCTGCTGACTAGATCGGAGGTCTCGATCCGCGCGCGCGACGAACCGGTCGGCGTATTCGCCGGGTCCAGCTCGACCAGCAGCTCACCGTCCTCGCGCAGCAGCGTGCCGATGCGGGCGAGCAGTCGGGACGGAGCCCCTCCGATGCCGATGTTGCCGTCGAGCAGCAGCGCGCTGCGCCACGTGCCGGCGCCCGGGAGCTCGTCGAAGATCGACGCGACTATCGCTCGCCCGCCGCGCCCGGTGGCGAGCTGCACCGCGACCGGCGAGAGGTCGACGCCGAGAGCGAACACCCCTCGGACGGCCAACGCGTGCAGGTGGCGGCCCGGTCCGCAACCGACGTCGAGAACGGGCCCCGGCAACTCGCGCAGGAGCTGTTCGTCAAGTGCGTCGGGGAGTCCGAGGTAGCGCTCGAGCGGGACGGCGAACACGGTTCCATCTTGCAACCGAATGCGCGCGTCGGCGGACGAGCGCGGCCGGTCGTGGGCGCGCAGAAGACGGTCTCCGTAGAGACGCAGTGGGTGGCTCATCCGGTGATCGACTGCAGCGTGGCGGCGAACCGGGAGTCCGGCGCTTGCAGCGCGACGGCCCGCGCGTCATCAATCGTGTCCACGTCGCGCAGGGTGGGCTGATCGTGGATCCGGAAGCGCAGCTCACGCAGACGCGCGCGCTGAGCACTCCAGGTCGTCTCGCAACTCATCGGAATCCCGGTGAAGGCGTCCGCGGCTCCGCACTTGAGTCCGACGCTCCAATAGCCTCCGTCGGCCGCGCGACCGAGGACTGCGTCGACGGAGGGACGCGCGAGCGCACGCATGCCGTCCTCCAGCAGTCCACTGGTCAGCTGCGGCGTGTCCATGCCGACGAGCAACGCCGAGCCCGCTGCGTCCGCAAATGCCGCCGCCAGCCGCTGGTCGAGACCGTCGCCCCGTTGGCGGATCACCTCGAAGCCGTCTCGGCGCCAGCGCCGCTCATCACCGTCGAACACGAGGATCTTGCGGGCGGCCGGCGTGCGGGCGACGACGTCGAGCGTATCCGCGAGCGCGGCCTCGGCGAGCGCCGACGCCTGCTCCGGGCTGAATGGCGGCGTCAGGCGAGTCTTCACCCGTCCGGGGATTGGCTCTTTGGCGATCACGAGCAGCGCGACATGGTGCACGCCACCGAACCTACTTTGCCAATCCGAGCTTGTCGATTACCAAAATCGAAAGTTTGACCGGAAATGAACAGTGTCTTAAACCCATCAGTGAACAGTGAATTAAGTCGGTCGACAATTTCGGTCACCGGGCGCCCGCTGTGTCACGCTCCCCTCGTGCGTCTGCCGTTCGTCGATCCAGCGAAGCCGCCGCCGGGACCGTTCCGGCCGACCTTCTGGCGAAGCCCCCTGCGAGGGCCGTGGCTGACCTCGATCCTGGGGAGCGCGCTGCTGGTGGCGATCCCGATCGTCGCGGTAACGGGGTTCCTCTCCAACGTCGCCTACTACCCGCGTCTGGGCCACAACTCGGTCGGTCGGCCGCTCGGAGTGCTTGACGTGTATCTGTTCTCGTTCCCCACGCACCCGAGCTGGCTGTATGCCTTCAATCAGGGCCTGCACGTCACGATCGGCCTCGCTGCCTTCCCGATTCTGCTGGCCAAGCTGTGGTCGGTGATCCCGAAGCTGTTCGAGTGGCCGCCGGTGTTCAGCCCCGCCCACGCGCTCGAGCGGCTGTCGCTGGCGCTGCTGGTGGGTGGCGCGCTGTTCGAGTTCGTCACCGGGATCCTCAACATTCAGTACTCCTATCTGTTCGGGTTCTACTTCACCACCGCGCATTACTGGGGGGCGTGGGTGTTCACTGCCGCGTTCGTCGCTCACGTCGCGATCAAGCTGCCGACGATGCGCAAGGCCCTGGCCGTCCGGCGTGGCCTCGCGCCCTTGCGGGAGGGGCTCAGCCGCACACAGCCTGAGCCTCCGCTGCCCGGGGCCAGTGAATTGATTCCGGTGGCGCCGCGCGCGCCCACCATGTCCCGCCGAGCGCTGCTCGGCACGGTGGGCGCCGGGTCGCTGTTCCTGCTCGTGCAGGGCGCGGGACAGTCGATCGGCGGTCCGCTCCGCAGCCTCGCCTTTTTCGCTCCGCGCGACCGCGCCGGCGGAGGGCCGAACGGCTTCCAGGTCAACCGGACTGCCGCGGCTGCGCAGATCACCTCCGGCCATGTGGGGTCGGGCTGGCGCCTCCACCTCAGCGCCGGTCCGCGCACGCTGTCGCTGTCCCGGGCGCAGTTGCTCGCGCTGCCGCAGCGCACGTACGACCTGCCAATCGCCTGTGTCGAGGGCTGGTCTACGACGCAGCGCTGGAGCGGAGTGCCGATCGGCGAGCTCGCCAGACTCGCGGGGCTGACCGGCGATGTCATCGTGAGGACCCGGTCGCTGGCCAGCAACGGAGTGTTCGACTCAGCCGTGCTCGCTTCGGAGCAGGTCAGCGATGAGCGGACGCTGGTGGCGCTCAAGGTCAACGGCACCGACCTATCGCTCGACCACGGCTTTCCCGCGCGCGTGATCGGCCCCGCGATTCCAGGCGTGCACTGTACGAAGT
>CAXMLR010000096.1:0-2548 GCA_964194275.1 uncultured Solirubrobacterales bacterium | reverse complement strand
CGGTGGCCCGCCGGCTGGCCGGGTTCGGGGCGCGAATCCTCTTCTCCGACCCCGACCCGGCGCGGAGCTTCGCCGGCGCCGAGAGGCGCGAGCTGGCCACTCTGCTGAGCGACTCCGATATCGTCTGCCTCCACGCCCCACTCGACATCGAGACGCGGGGACTGATCAACCGCGACTCGCTGGCCTCGATGCGCAGCGGAGCGTTTCTCGTGAACGCCGCGCGCGGTCCGCTGGTGGATGAGATTGCGCTGGTGGAGGCGCTCACTTCGGGACGCCTGCGGGGCGCCGCATTGGATGTCTACGAGAGCGAGCCGCTGGCCGCCGATTCGCCGCTTCGCAGCCTTGAGTCGGTGTTCCTCTCCCCTCATATCGGTGGTGGCACGATCGAGGCGGAGGCGCGCCTTCTGGAAGTCGTCGGGGAGAACCTGCTGCGGGTTCTCAATTCCGAGCCGCCGGTGAACATCGTGAATGACGTGGTAGTGAGGAGCAACAGATGACGCGATTGCGTGAAGTGTGGGACGGCCGGGCGACCTATGGCGGCTGGTGCACGATTCCGGGCTCGGTCGGCGCGGAAATTGTCGGCCGGGCCGGCTATGACTGGGTCTGCGTCGATACCCAGCATGGGCTGATCGGCTATGACGCGATGGTGCCGATGCTGCAGGCACTGACCGCAGCGGGTTCGGCGACCGTTGTCCGCGTCGGCTGGAATGACGCGGCGACGATCATGAAAACACTCGACGCCGGTGCGGAGGGTGTCATCGTGCCGATGGTCAACACCGTCGAGGAGGCCCGCGCCGCGGTCGCCGCCTGCCGCTACCAACCTCACGGCAACCGTTCCTGGGGCCCGATTCGACCTCGCCTCCTGAACCCGGAGTATTCGATCGACAGCGCGCAGGAGGTGGTCTGTGTCGTGATGTGCGAGACAGTGGAGGCGATGGCCAACCTCGATGGAATTCTCCAGGTTCCCGGCATCGACGCCGTCTTCGTCGGGCCGAACGACCTCGCCGTCTCCATGGGGATCCGCGGCTCCGCCTATGCCGGGGAGAACGCCGAGCACCATCGGGCGATGGAGCGCATCGTGGCCGCCTGCCAGGCTCGCGGAATCACCGCCGGGATCATGTGCGGCACGCCGGAAACAGCCGAGCATTGGCGCCAGGCCGGCTACCGGATGCTGGCCATAGAAGCCGACGCGCGCCTGCTGGCGCGGGCGGCCGCTGCCGACGCCCAGCGCTGTCGCGAGCTGGGCGCCAGCCCGGTCGCGGTATGAGCGCGCAATCGCCGACCTCAGTGCTCGATGCGCTGGCGCGCTACGACTCGCCGACGCTGAGCAACGCGATCGAGGAATTCGATGTCCGCAACCGTGATGAGGGCTACACGAGTCACGAGATCCGGTGCATGTTTCCGGACCTGCCGCCGGTCGTCGGTTACGCGGCGACCGTCACCGTGCGCAGCCACGAGCCGCCCGTCCATCCCCTCGAGCCGGTGCACCTTTGGAAGCACGTTCAGTCGATTGCGGGACCGCGGATCCTGGTCGCCCAGGATCTCGACGACCCCGACGGCGTGGGAGCGATGTGGGGCGAGGTGCAGGGAACCATCTTCAAGGCACTGGGCTGCCTGGCGATCGTCACCGACGGCGTGGTCCGCGACCTGAGCGAGGTCCGGGCGATGGGCCTGCAGTACTTCGCGCGGGGCACGACGGTATCGCATGCATATGCGCATTTCGAGGCGGCCGGCGTCGGGGTCACCATCGGTGGTCTCGCGATCCGGCCGGGCGACATCATCCACGCCGACCAGCACGGGGTGCTCCTCATCCCGGCCAAAATCGCGGACCGGTTGCCGGCGGCCGCTGACAGGATCATCGCGCGGGAGCAGAAGCTGATCAGCTGGATCCGCTCGGCTGATTTCGACCCCAGCCGGCTCGAGGAGATGAGGAGAGTGGAGCATTGAGCCAGCTGCCCAGCCGCCGCGTTTTCGAGGGCAAGGATCGCGCCGGAGCTCGATCCATGATGAAGGCGATCGGGTTCACCGACGAGGATCTCGCCAAGCCCCAGGTCGGCGTCTTCCACAGCTGGATCGAGACGATGCCGTGCAACTACAACCACCGGGACCTGGCCCGCTACGTGAAGGAGGGCGTGCGAGCCGCAGGAGCGACGCCCCAGGAGGTGAACACGATCGCCATCTCCGATGGGGTCACGATGGGCACCGAGGGCATGCGGGCGTCGCTGATCAGCCGCGAGCTGATCGCCGACTCGATCGAGCTGGTGGCCCGCGGCCACTACTTCGACGCGCTGGTCTGCATCGCCTCGTGTGACAAGACCAACCCCGCTGCCGCCATGGCGCTGGCGCGCATCAACCGGCCCGGAATTGTTCTCTACGCCGGCTCGATCGCCGCCGGCCGGTACCGAGGTGAGGACATAACGCTGGGCGAGGTTTATGAGGCCATCGGCGCGGAGGCTGCGGGCAAGATCACAACGGCGGAGCTCAAGGAGATCGAGGACGTCGCCTGTCCGGGCGCGGGCGCCTGCGGCGGCCAGTTCACCGCCAACAC
>CAXMLR010000095.1:0-7353 GCA_964194275.1 uncultured Solirubrobacterales bacterium | reverse complement strand
GGACGTGACCGGCGCGGTGCTGCTCGTGAGCTCGCTGATGCTCGGCGTGTACACGATCGTCGAGGCCAGCAACTACGGCTGGGGCTCGGCCCACACGGTCGGCTTCGGCGCGGCAGCGGTGGCGCTGCTGTTCGGCTTCGTCACCCGGCAGACGCGGGCCAGCGATCCGCTGGTGCCGCTGCGGATCTTCCGCTCGCGCACGGTGACCGGGGCCAACCTGACCCAGGTGCTGATGGTGGCCGGCCTGTTCGGGATGTTCTTCCTCGGGGCGCTGTACATGCAGAGGGTCCTGCACTACGACGCGATCCAGGTCGGCCTCGCCTTCCTACCCGTCGCGCTCGGGATCGCCGTGATGTCCCTCGGCGTCTCGGCCCGGGTGATCACCCGCTTCGGCGCCAAGACGGCGCTGCTGCCGGGCCTCGCGTTTGCCGCGCTGGCCCTGATGCTCTTCCGCCAGGTACCGGAGCACGCGAGCTACGTCGGTGATCTGCTGCCGTCGATGATCCTGCTCGGGGTTGGTGCGGGCCTGGCCTTCCCCTCGCTGATGACGCTGGCCATGTCCGCGGCCACTCCGGAGGATTCGGGGCTGGCCTCGGGATTGGTCAACACCACCCAGCAGGTGGGCGGTGCGCTCGGACTTGCGGTCCTGGCGACCTTGTCGACCACTCGCAGCAACTCGTTGCGTGGGGCCGGCGATTCGGTCAACGCGTCACTGCTGGGCGGCTACCGCCTGGCGTTCACAATCGGCGCGGTGATGGTGCTGGTGGCGGTCGGACTCGCCGCGGTGCTGATCAAGGCCCAGCCACTGGCGGTCGCCGAACCAGCTCCGGTGGAACTCCCCCACGCTGACTATGTCGAGGAGGCGGCATGAACACGCGGCTGCTGTTTCGGATGCCCGGTGCCGTAGCACTGACTTGGCTACATCTCGGTGTCTGACGGTGGTCCCGGTGACTTCGTCGCCTCCGGAGGCGCCGAGTGGACCGGGAGCTCTTCGAGCTCCCGGTCCTCTGGCGTCAAGCAGACTCGGCAGAAGTCGTCGCCGAACGGCGTGAGATGGATGCTGCGGCGCACTACCTTGGCCTGTCGGACCGAGTGGATCGCCTCGATCACGTCGGGTTGGGCCTCGAGCACCTGGTACTTCAGCGGGTCGCGCAGAGTCTCCCGGGAGAACCAGATCATGCCGAGCCGGAACAGATTGTTCAGGTAGGACGGAACGCGTTCGACGTAGCGGCAGCCGGCCCGCGCGCCGATCATTGACAGTCCCGGAGCGATCAGCCGGGAACGGACCATCCCGATCGGTCCTCCGGTACGGATGTCCACCGATGGTTGCGGGCCCTCGAGCAGCAGGAGCCGCAGGATCCGGCCCTCATCCGGGGCGAGCTCGGAGAGAATTCGCTCGTAGGCCGGGTGGGCTTCGTCCTCGTAGCGCACGTCGCGTGATTTATGCAGGAGCAGCTCACCCTCCTCACGCAGCGACCGAGCGACGCGCTCGGACTGGTTCTCAGGTCGGCCATTTCCCCTGGCGGCAGCCGCCGCAGAGTCCTGATCGGCCGGCGAGGGCTCGGGCATGCCCGGAATCGACTGGCTCATGGCTCGCGCCAGATCCAGTGCCTTCTCGGGCGAGCGCGCCAGTTCCAGGACGCGGCTCGGCACGCTGACTGAATTGCGGACCGCCCATCCGGTGGCATGCCACCAGGCGCTGAGCGCAATCCGCGCCATCCCGGGAACGGCGTCCCAGCCTTCGGGGCCGTCGTATTCCTCGCCCCTCGAGGCGGCGTCAACCTCGTCGTCGTCGTTCATGTGCCGAACAGCAGTAGATGGATGATCCCGCCGCCGAACCCCATCACCGCCCCGTGCAGGTACAGCATCCATTCGTCCTCCTTGATCGCCGAACGCAGCATCTCGACGAAGTCACGGGACGGTAGCTCGCGCGTGCGGGCGGCGAACATCTCCCGGATCTTCTCGCTCTGATGCCGGCTGAAGTCGGGGTCGCGAAACGGGGTCATCGTGTAGCCCACGGCCTCCTGCGCGACCGAGTCGCGAATGCTGTCGTACTCGCGCGAGCCGACCGCGACACGCACGGCGCTTCGCGCCGGGCCGGCGGCTCGATCGATCGCCGGTCCCATCGCCTCCTCGAGCATCTGGCGGGTCCGGTCGCCGCGCGGGCCCTCGAGGAGAAAGTTGCCGATGTTCTCGAGCGTCACCACCTCGTCGGCGATGATCCCGGCATACACGTCCGCCACCTCGGCCTGGCGGCGCAGGAACAGGCCGTGAAGCTTCAGCGGCCCGAACTGGCGGACTTCGACGGGCTCGAAGATCACGTACATCCCGAGCAGGTTCGTCATCCACCCGACGAACACTCCCAGGATCGGGAGCAGCCACCATTGGTGGGCGAAGTGGTCGATGATCGCCACCGGGATCCCGAACAGGAAGCCGAACAGGAAACCGAAGTTGACCATCAGCCGCAGCTCCTTCTGGCCTACGTCCTTGAACACGCGGTTGACCAGTGCGGGATTACGCTCGAAATGGTCGATCACCATCAGCTTCGGATCGAGTAGCTGGTCGATGTACTCGCCGATCTCGTCGGTGATCTGCCCGACGATCGCCGGCAGCTGCTCCTGGACGCGCTCGTACACGGCCTGCTTGACCCGAGGCGGCACGTTCTGCCACAGACCGGGATGCTCACGGCGCATGTTGCGGTCGACGATGGCCGGGATCTCCGGTTTGAACATCGACACGATGTGATCGGCAATCTCGTCGGGGTCGAGCTGCTGATAGAACTCGGCCGGCGTGCCCAGCTTGGCGATCGCCTTGTCGACGGAGATGCTGCCCATCTTCGCCGCCCGCGCCGGAACGATCCCCTGCCAGCCGATCCCGCCCTGCATGATGCCCGGGACCTCCTGGAGCTTGCGCGGCAGCAGCGTGGCCAGGTCTTGCAGCCCGGGAATCCTGATGCCGTGAAAGCGAACCGGGTTGAACAGCATGATCAGCCCGGTCCAGTTGATCAGCCAGCCGACAGCCCCCGTGAAGAACGGGATCGAGATCAGCTTCAGCCACTCGCTAGTGCTCATCTGCGCGGCGCCTCTCCAGACCGGCGACCGGCTGGCGGCCGCGGGCCTGCGGACGCTATCGCGTCGGCGGGGCAGGCGCTGCGGTGACGCGTCCCTGAAACGCGCCTGTCAGTGGGCGAACGCCTTGCGCAGCTCGGGCCTCGGGCCCGGTAGCGGGCCGTCGAGTGACTGCAGGAACTCGGTCTGCTCACTCAGATGATCGAGCAGCAGATTCGCCATCTCGTGATTCATCCCCGCGCGCACGACGATCCGCAGCACGCTCAGGTCCTGCCGGTTCTCCGGGAACGTGTAGGCGGGAACTAGCCAGCCCCGTTCGCGGAGGCGATCGGACACATCGAACACCGTGTAGTTGCGGATCTCGGGGTCGAGCGCGAACGCGAACACCGGCAGCTCGCTGCCGTCGCTGAGCAGCCGATACGGGCCCATCTCGCCGATCGCGCTCGATAGCTGATGGGCCACGTCCTGTGCGTTCTGCATGGCGCGGCGGTAGCCCTCCCGCCCGAAGCTGGTGAACATGAAGTACTGCGCGATCACCTCGCTTCCGGGGCGGGAGAAGTTGAGTGCGAAGGTCGGCATGTTTCCGCCGAGGTAGTTGACGTTGAAGATCAGGTCCTTCGGCAGCGCTTCCTGGTTGCGCCACAACGCCCACCCCACGCCCGGGTATACGAGCCCGTACTTGTGGCCTGAGGCGTTGATCGACTGGACCCGGTCGATCCGGAAGTCCCATTCGAGCTCCGGCTGCAGAAACGGGGCGACGAAGCCACCTGACGCCGCGTCGACGTGCAGCGGCACGTATAGCCCGTTGTCGCTCTCCAGCGTGTCGAGCGCCGCGGCGATCTCTTTGACCGGCTCATAGCTGCCGTCGAAGGTGGATCCGAGGATGGCCACGACGCCGATCGTGTTCTCGTCGCACCGGGCGAGTGCCTCCGTAGCGCCGAGATGGAATCGCTGTCCTTCCATCGGCACCATTCGCGGCTCGACCTCCCAGTAGCGGCAGAACTTCTCCCAGCACACCTGGACGTTCGCCCCCATCACCAAGTTCGGACGATCGGTCGGTTTGCCGGCCCTGCTCATCCGCTCGCGCCAGCGCCACTTCAGCGCCATCCCGGCGAGCATTGCCGCCTCGCTGGAGCCGGTGGTCGAGCAGCCGGTCGCGTGCTCTCCCTCGGGCGCGTTCCATAGATCCGCGATGATCCGAACGCACCGTGCCTCAAGCTCCGCGGTCTGCGGGTACTCGTCTTTGTCGATCATGTTCTTGTCGGCGGTATCGGCCATCAGCTTCGCCGCGGTGGAGGGCATCCAGGTGGTTACGAACGTCGCCAGGTTGAGTCGAGCCTGCCCGTCGAGCAGCAGCTCGCTGGTGATCAGCTCGTAGGCACTCTCGCCGCCGAGGCCCTCGTCGGGCAGACGATCCAGCGGCATCTGGAATGCTGGATCGGGGTGGTGAGCGGGCCCGGCGGTCGGGCGAGGCCGGCGATGATGGCCTCCATGCTGGCTGAGCGTCATGGGCTACTCCTTGTTTGAAAGGGATCGGCCGCATCATCGCGCAGGTGGTACCTTCAGCCAAGCGGCCGGTGTCGCCGGTCTGTACGGCGACAGCGGGGGGCGGACGCGCCGAACTCACATGCAGCAACGGCCTCACACTGCCCAAAACCCAATGAGCTCCGGACCCGGCGCCTGATCATGTCCCAGTCCGATGAGGCTGAGGCGCTGCAGCTGCGGCGCTACCGAGAGGCCGATGCCGACGCGGTCTGGACGCTGCACGCCAACGGCGTGAATCTGGCCGACGGCTACGACCACGACGCAAGCGCCGACGAGGACCTTCGCAACGTCGCTGAGGTATATCTGGACGCAGGAGGCGAGTTCTTGATCGGCGAGGTAAACGGAAGGCTCGTGGCGATGGGTGCGCTGATGCGGGCCGGCGCGGCGGGCGGGGAGATCAAGCGCTTGCGGGTCGAGCGCAAGTACCAGCGCCAGGGATTTGGAAGCCGCATCCTGGCGGGACTGGAAGTGCGTGCGCGGGAGCTCGGCTACCGGAGACTGCGGGTCGACACGACGACTGGCCAGTCCGCGGCCCAGGCGCTCTATCTGGAGAGTGGGTTCACGAAGATCGGCACCGGCAGGATGGGCCGATTCGAACTGATCATTTTCGAGAAACGGCTGGATGCGCCGGACCGCTAGCGTGCGCGTCGGCTTACACGGGGAGGCCGGCATGCGCCGGCCACGTGGCCTAACTCCAGATCACTCGCAGACTGGGCGGTTTACGGAACACCAGCCCCCGGAACTCGGATGGTTTGTTCGGATCCGGCCGCAGCCGCGGTAGCGCCTCGAGCAGGACGGCGAGTCCGGTCCGCGTCTCCAGGCGCGCCAGATGCACCCCTACGCACACGTGTGGACCGTGGGCGAAGGCCAGATGCCGGCGGCCGTTGGTGCGCCGGAGATCGAACCGCTCCGGACCGTCGAACACGGCCGGGTCCCGGTTCGCCGCGGCGATCGATAGGCGCACCAGTTCGCCGCGGGCGATCCGCGCGGCGCCCAGCGTGGTCTCCCGCGTCGCGTAGCGGTCGATCACCGCGGCGGCGGGCTCGAGTCTCAGCGACTCTTCGATCGCCGCGTCGAGCAGTTCCGGCTGGTCGCGGACGAGCTTCAGTTGGTCGGGGCGCTGCAGCAGATGCAGGAGCGCCCCCGCGATCATGCCCTCGCTCGTCTCGATGCCGCCGAACAGCAGCACCGCGGCGTTGGAAACGATCTGCTCCGAGGAGAGCGTGGATACCTGGGCGGCGGCCGCCAGCAGCGAATCGCTGCCCCGCTCCTCGATCACGGCACTCAGCCGTTCACTGAGCGCGGCAAACGCCTGCCGCCCCTCAGCGTCGAGCTCGGCCCCCGAGGTGATCTCGGTCACCGTGGAGACGATCGCCTCGTACCAACGCAGCACGGTGGGAACCTCGGCTCTCTGGAGCCCCAACGCCCGTGTCACGATCGCCGCAGCCAGCGGTCCGGCAAAGCCCCGCCGCAGCTCGCCCTCGGGTCCCGCGCGCTGGAGCTCGTCGACCAGCCGAGTGGCCTCCTCGGACGCGGCCTGCGCGAACCGCTCCCGAACCGCAACCGGGCGAAACGGAGCGACGAACGGTGCTCGGTGGCGAGCATGCTCCTCGCCGTCGAGGCTCAGCATGCTCGGGCCGACCACCCGCGCGGTCGAAAATCGCGGGTCGTCGACCGTGAACCTGTCCGCGTCCCGCATCGCCTCGAGCACGAGGTCGTGGCGGGTCACGAGCCAGCCGTCGAGGACGGGAATCCACGAGACGGGCTCCCGTTCTCGCAGCCGTGCCAGTACCGGGTGCGGATCGGCGTCGAGTTCCTCCACCGTAACCTCCGCACCGACGGGGTACTGATCTGCGGTCGGCATCCAACGAGGATGTCAGTCCAGCGGCGGGGGTTGGCAGCCGATGTCCACCAGATAGCGGGCGAAGGCCGTCCGGTCGCGCTCCGGGTGAAAGGGGTGGTTGCCGTCTCTGAGGAGGGCGCCCGCCCGCTCGAGGTCGTAGAGCAGCGCGAGCTTGCCCGGTGGGTCGTCCCACTCGCCGGAGTCATAGCGCTCAGTCCAGGCCGCGATCGCCGCGAGCGCCTCGAGCTGGATCTGGTCTTCCCACCAGCCTGAGCGGACCGGTATTCGGTAGCGAGCGCGCAACGTGCACACATCGCTCCACAGCTGTTCAAACCACAACCAGCGCTCTCGCGCCAGCAGCCCATGCGCGCTGAGTGGCCAACGGCGTCCGTCGGCTCGGGTCAAGTCATCCTCATGGGGGCCGGCGCCTTCGTCCCCGGACTCGTGCCAGCTCATTGACCGCCGAGCCTCTGCAACCGCCGGTCGGTGAACCACATCCGCAGCCGGATCATCGCCGGCGCGATCCGCCCGTACAGCAGGAGCGCGTGGTTCTCGGGGAGCTGTCGCAGCGCCTCGGGGGCGATCAGCGGGCGGCGACGTCGGGCCGAGGAGCGGGTGCTACCGCCGGTCCCGGTGGTCCGGGTGAAATCCCGCGCCTCCTCCTCGCCCACGAGACCGGCGAAGTACCGCAGCGTCTCGAGGTCGGCCACGCCGGGAAGCAGCATCCTTGCCCGGTGGCTGTTGACCACCGTCTCGGCTTGCTGGCCGTAGCGGGTCCTCGCCTGGGCGAGATCGTGGAAGATCGATACGAGCTGGATGTTGTGGCTGGGCGCGGTCGAGGCGATCTCGGCCAGGTTCGGGAGCGGGGCGACGTTGCCGGCCTCATCCAGACATAGC
>CAXMLR010000094.1:0-7207 GCA_964194275.1 uncultured Solirubrobacterales bacterium | reverse complement strand
GCGGGAGGGTGCTCAAGCCGTCGTCTGCGCGTCCACCGGCAACACCGCCGCCTCGGCCGCGGCCTACGCGGCGAGAGCAGGGCTGCGCGGAGCGGTCATCGTCCCCGAGGGCAAGATCGCGACCGGTAAGCTCGCGCAGGCGCTGATGCACGGTGCCAGGGTCATCGCCCTGCACGGCAACTTCGACGAGGCACTGAAACTCGTCCGCGAACTGGCTCGGCGCCACCCGATCTCGCTGGTGAACTCGGTCAATGAGTTTCGGATCGAGGGCCAGAAGACTGCGGCCTTCGAGGTTGTCGAGGCCCTTGACGGTGATCTCGACGCGGTTTGCCTCCCGGTGGGCAACGCCGGCAACATCACCGCTTACTGGAAGGGCTTCAAAGAGGCAGGGGTGAGTCCACGAATGCTCGGCTTCCAGGCGGCCGGGGCGGCGCCCTTGGTCAACGGCGCACCGGTTGAACGTCCGGAGACCGTGGCGAGCGCCATCAGGATCGGAAATCCGGCTCGCTGGGAGGAGGCGATGGACGCGATGACCTCCTCGGGCGGCGCAGTAAACGCCGTCAGCGACGATCAGATCCTGGAGGCGTATCGCTTCCTCGCCGCCAACGAGGGAGTCTTCTGCGAACCGGCTTCGGCGGCCAGCGTGGCTGGACTGCTGGCCCACGGGACTTACGACTGTCGGCGCGTCGTGTGCGTGCTCACCGGGCACGGGCTCAAAGATCCGCAGACCGCGCTGGCCCAGGCGGGCGCGGTGATTCCGTGCGAGCCGGAGTTCGGTGCGGTTGAGCGCGCGGTGCTCCGATGACGCTCGCGCGCCGGCGGCTGGTCCGCGTGCCGGCGTCCTCGGCAAACTTAGGCCCGGGGTTTGACGTGCTCGCGGCTGCGTTGGCGCTGCATCTGGAACTCGAGGTTGTCGAGGAGGGGACATTCTCCGTTCACAGCGCACTCGACGTGCCTCGCGATCGAGAGAACCTGGTGGTACGAGCGTTCGAGCGCCTTCATCCGGTCGACGCCTTCCGGTTCGAGATCCGATCGAAGATCCCCCTGACCGGAGGCCTGGGTTCCAGCGCCGCGGCGATCGTGGCTGGGCTGCTCGCGGCCGACCACATGTTCGAGCTCGACGCTGACGTGTTCGCTCTGGCCTGCGAGCTCGAGGGCCATCCGGACAACGTCGCGGCGGCGATCGAGGGCGGGCTGGTGGTATGCGATGGCGAGAAAGTTCATCGCCTTGAGGTGCCGCTGGGGCTCGAGGCCGTGCTCGTGGTCCCATTTGAGTCGGTGCCGACCGCTGACGCCCGCGCGGCGCTTCCAGACCAGGTGCCTCTCAGCGACGCCGCGTTCAACGTCGCCCACGCGGCGAAGCTGATCCTCGGCTTGACCACGTCCAACTGGGATCTGATCGCGTCCGGGTTGCGAGATCGGCTACACGAGCCCTACCGCGCCCATCTTTATCCGCGTTCGGCCGAGCTCGTCGAGCGGGCATCTGAATTCGGAGCGCTCGGAGCGACGATCTCCGGAGCCGGGCCGGCCGTGCTCGTGTGGTCGCATTTCGAACAGACGGGCGCGGTGATGGAGCGTGTCGGCCGCGAAGCCGAGGGCTGGGCCAAGGTGATGCGCGCGCCGTTCGAGTCCCAGGGCGCTGACGTCCGTGAGCTGTAGCCACTCTGTGCTGCCGCGCGGTCGTTGAAGCTAAGCGGTGGCCTGCGAGCTGACCAGCTTGGCCAGATCGGCCCGCGCTGGCTCGAGCCCGAGCCGGCGCAGCAGCTCGTCAGCGACGTTCAGATAGTCGACCGCCAGATCAGGGCGATAGTCGACGATCGAGACGGCCCGCTCCGCCGACTCGGCGTAGGCGATCGAGGAGCGGATCGTGGCGTCGAACAGCTTCTCGCCGAAGTGCTCGCGCAGCGAATCGAAGGCCTCCCGTGAATGACGGGTTCGCATGTCAGCGATGTTCAGCACCACGCCGAGCCATTCAAGGCCGGGGTTGAGGCTGTCCTTGGCCAGCTCGATCACTTCCAGTGCCTGCTCGACCCCCTGCAGCGCGAAGTACTGCGCCTCGGCCGAGAGCAGGGCGTAGTCGGCGGCGACCAGCGCGTTGACCGTCAACAGGCCGAGCGCCGGCGGGCAGTCGATCATCACCACGTCGTAGTCGGCCTTGACCTCGCGCAATGCCTTCTTGAGCGTCAGCTCGCGGCCCATCTTGCCGCCCAGCATCAGTTCGGACTCGGCCAGGCCGAGGTTGGCCGGCATGATCGCGTCGTGCACGGCGGCCTTGGCCTTGGCTCGGCCGGCCAGGACATCACCAACCGTGGGTGAGGCATCCGGGTCGACGTCGAAATAGTCCGACAGGTTGCCCTGAGGGTCGAGGTCGACCGCCAGGACCCGGAGGCCGACCCGGCGCATGATGTCGGTCAGCGTCCGAACGGCGGTCGTCTTGCCGGTGCCACCTTTTTGGGAAAGGACCGCGATCGTGGCCATCGCGCCGCCACTATAGAGTGCTCTGCTGAGGGGCTCCGAGGCCGGTGGCACCCGGGCCGCGAGCCTCTCAGCGCCGACCGGCTAGGTGGCGATGGAGCGCGTGCCGCGCTCCTCGGAGTCGCCGAATCGCATCCCGGAGATCGCGGGAACGTCGACAAAATGCAGGTGGTGGCGGCCGATGACGATCTCATCGTGGTCCGCGAGCGTGCTCCACTCAACCCGTTCGCCGTTGACGAACACGCCGTTGAGGCTGCGATCGTCCAACACCCGCAGGCCGTCCGGCTGGCGCACGATCAGCGCGTGCCGGCGAGACACCGTCGGATCGTCGAAACGGATGTCCGCAGCCAGACTGCGGCCAATCCGCGTCCACTCCCGCTGCAGGGGGAAGGTCACGATCTCGCTGTCCGGCGTTCGGTAGGCGAGGTACTGCCCGGGGTTGTTCAGCTCGTCGCGCAGCTCCTCGAGCCAGAGATGATCCTCGGCCTCCGGGGTGACCTCGACCACGGTTGCCTGCGCGGTAGTGAACAACGACGCTCTGACGAATTCCGTGCCGCCGCAGTTGGGGCAGGTCGGAAGCTCGTCCACCGCGTCGAGCGAAACAGGGTACTCACACCCTGTGCATCGAAAAGTCCCGGTCCCCGCAACATTGCCCGACGTCCAAGCTTTCATTGGGGCGTTTCTCCTTGTTGCAGACTCGCCGAGCTGGCCAACCCGACCGCCAGATCATAGCCGGTGGGTCAAAGTCCAAGTAAAGAATCTGAACACCGTTTTGCACCAATAGATGGTGCGACACGACACCTTTGAGCTTCCCTGTTTGTGTTCGGTTCAAACTCTATGAGCGCGCGGTTCAGCGATCCTACACCCGGATGTGACCCCTCGCCTGAGGGTCCCCGTAGGCCGCCGGGGTGGGGGAGGAACGGCGCGCAGGATGACGAATCTGGGCTTATGCACAGCCGCTTGGGAGACATGCCGGACCTCGAGCTCGCGCTGCTCCGGCGCAGTCTCGATGACATGGCGGCCGGAAGCGAGCGTTGCCGGCATTGCCACCGAACGCCGTTGATCGGCGAGCGCGTTTACACCTACGAGACCGGTGAGATCCTCTGCGAGCTCTGCCGGGCCGCGGAGCGCGATGCCCCTGCGACGTCGCGGATCGTGCATGGCCCGGAGTTCGGGCACACGATGCGGATCACCGATCAGCGCACAGCGGCTTAAGGCCAGCGTCACCGCGCGGTTGCGTCCGGGGCGGCGGGCATAGAATTCGCCGCCGTGAATCCGTTCACCGTTTCAACGATGATTGCCAAGCCGCGGGAGCTGGTGTTCGAATATCTCGCGGACATCGCCAACCACGCCGAGTTCACCGACCATTACCTGGTCGATTGGCACCTGACGCGGGTCGATTCCTACGGCTCGGGCGCCGGGGCGCGCTTTCGCATCAAGGCTCCGCTCAGCCGGTTCTCGTGGGCGGACATGAGCTTCGCCGAGCTCCAGCCACCATTTCGGATCCTCGAGCGCGGCCGGGGTGGCAAGTTCAATCGCGTGCGGATGGTCAGCTCGTACACGCTTTCGCCCGGTCCCTCGGGAACCACGCGGGTTGAGTACACGCTGGAGACCGAGCCGTCGATGCTCTCCGACCGGATGCTCGAGGCCCTGGGCGGGCGCATCTGGAACCGCCGGCAGGCGGCACGGGCGATGCGGCGGCTGCGAACCATCCTCGAGGAAGACCGCGGACGGGGTCGACGCGCCTCGGTCGCCACCCGCTGACCCTCCGGCGGATAAACTCCCCGGCCGCCATGAGAGCGCTCAGCCCAGTCGCCCGTCTCCGTCGTCTTCCGTTCGTGGTCGGCGTGCTGATGCTGGCGATGGGTCTCGGGGCGTGCGGAGACAAGGTCAGCCATCCGACGGTCGCCGACAACGAGGGCGTCTATGTCGACGGTGGGGCGGTCAGCTACCAGGTTCAGGTCTCGCGGCAGCTAAATCCGTTCAACAGTGAGGACCGCGGGTACCTCAGCGGCGTCTCGACCGCTCCGCCGAAGCCCGATGAGGCATGGTTCGCGGTGTTTCTCTGGGCCAAGAATGAAACGCGTGCCAATCAGACGACCACCGGCTCGTTCGACATCATCGACACGCAGGGCAACCGGTATTTCCCTGCCGCGGTGGACCCGAAGGTGAACCCGTACGTCTGGACTCCCCAGACCCTACAACCGCTGGGGACGGAGCCCGCCCCGGACTCGACCGCCGCGTTTGGGCCAACCCAGGGTGCGATGCTGCTGTTCAAGCTCAACGTCAGCGCCTACTCCAGCCGGCCCCTGACGCTCGAGATCAACGCCGCAGGTCAGGCGCAGCCGGCCGTGGTGTCGCTCGATCTCTGATCGAAGGCGACTGATGGCGCAACGATCCCGCTGGGCACTGGGTCTGGCGATGCTCTTGATGGCCCTCGCGGATGCCTCCGCCGCGGCCGCCTCGGGGTGGACGCATCCGTTCCAGTTGGCCGCCCCTGCAGCACTGGATCTGATTCCAGCGCAGATCGCGTTCTCGCATAACGGTGCGAGCACCGTCGGATACAGCGTGCAAGATGAGGACGCGCCCGCCGATTCGATCGCCCGAGTCGTGCAGCGCCGAGCCGGAGGCCGGTTCGGACGCTCCCGCCAGATTACAGGCGAGCAGCAGCTTCTGAGCCTTGCGTATGGGCGCTCGGGACTCGGTCTCTTGGTGGGAACCAGTGAGCCCGGACGCTCCTGCTGCAGCCAGGTGCAGGCGATCGGCCCCGCCCGGGGCGGTTCGCTCGGGTCCGCCCGGACGCTGTTCGCTTCGCTGGCCGGCGCGACCGTCGCCCGCCTGGTCACCGTTTCCGACCGCCTGCTCGCAGTCGCCGCTACCGAGCGCGGTGTGTGGGCGGCACAGTCCACAGCCGGTGCTGAGCGCTTTGCGGGCGCCCATCGACTGAGCGCGTCCAACCAGCTTCCGCAATCGCTTGACGCGATCGCCCTCCCCGGTGCGCTGAGCGTGGTGGCGTGGACCGCGCGGACGAATCAGCTGACCTCACCCGGACCGAGGGCGCTCTTCGTTTCGACCGGCTCGGCCAATCAAGCGCCGCAGCGGGGGCGGCTCGCGCTGACCGTGCCGGCGAACCATTCGATCGACGAGCTGGCTCTCGCGCAGGGAAGCGCGCAGCCGACACTGGCCTGGATCGAGAGCTGGTTTGACGGGCGGGGGGACTATCACTCCGTGGCCAAGGTTGCCGAGCTGACCGGGACGCTGCATCCGCAGGCGGTGTCCAGCGGTCAAGAGCTGGCTGCCGGTCTGGCATTTGCCGCGGACGCTCGCGGCGACCAGGCTTTGACCTGGAAGGCCTGCACGAACACGGGCGCCTGCGCCACCCGGGTCGTCCTGCGCCGGGGGCGCGGACGGTTCGGGTCGGTCCAGGCCCCGGGCGCGATCGACGCCTCTCAGACCCCGGCCGTCGCCGTGACGTTCGGCCGAAGGGCGTTGGTCGGCTGGATTTACAACGGCCAGGTGTTCGCGGCGAGCTCACGGACAACGCGCATGTCCGGCGCGAGTGTCGTCTCGCCCACGGGTTTCGCTGCGGACCTGACCCTCGCGGCGACCCCGGTTGGGGGCGCCTTGGCGGTTTGGACCCAGGGAACGCGCGCGCAGAGCCTGATCGGAGCGGACTTCAGGCCACGGTAGCCGCGCCCCGTCGCGTGCGCGTCCCACTATTCTGTGCCTGATGGCACAGCGGCGGAGGACGGGTGGGCTGTTGGGTCGGTTCCTGACCTCGCGGGAGCCCGGTCGCCCTGTTTCCGCTTACCCGGCGCCCTCCCGTTCGACGTGGGCCGCCGAGTCGGTGGCACCTGAGACGGTCGCGGATGACGAGCCGCGCAATCAGGGTGGGCAGGAAGAGGATCTGAGCAACGTGCAGTCTCCCGGGGAGCCGAGCCGTGAGGCGGCTCGTGCCCGGTGGCTGCCGGGCGGCCTCGCCGCTGCGCAGCATCCCGCGCCCGATCCAACCGTGAAGCGATCTCCGACTGAAGCTCACGGTGCTGAGGCCTGGCTGCCGGAACCACGCGCCGCGGGTTCCACCGGCGGCGCCAGGGAAGTCCTCGCGCAGTCGTCCCCGTGGCTCTTGACCAACGAACAGCGCTCGCATCCCCGGGTGAATCACCCTGAGCACGCGGTTGGCGCGGTCAGTGCCTATTGCGCGGAATTCTGCTCGCCCGAGGCTGCGCAGCGGGTCACCGAACTGATCCTCACGAGCAGCGCAGACAATGCAGCTTCGGATCAGCTGCTCAGAACCACCCGTTCGGTGGCCGCGGAACATGGTTTTCAAGCCCCGACGCGCGGCCGCTGGCGAGGGTTGCTCGCCGCCGAACACGAGGATATCTGTGCTGGAGTCGCGGCGCGCCTGGCCGCCCGGGCCAACGGCGAGCTGGGCACGGCCGACGCAGACGCGCTCGAAACGCACCTCGAGGATTGCCCGCGGTGCCGAGCAGTGGAGCAGCGTGCTGCCCGCGCCGAGGCAGCGTTTGCGGAGGCGCTCGAGGGTCCGCCCCCGGCACGCTGGCTCGTCGCCCCGCCGACGCCGCGCAAGAGCGAAACCGCAGCCGCCGCGGCGGGTCTGGGTTTGGGCGCGGCATGGTTGGTGAGACGCGGTGAGGAGCCCCCGGCCACGGCGGCCTCGCCGGCGCTGGTTTCGCCTCCGCCGGCGCTGGTTTCGCCTCCGCCGGCGCTG
>CAXMLR010000093.1:0-3791 GCA_964194275.1 uncultured Solirubrobacterales bacterium | reverse complement strand
GATGTGTATAAGAGACAGCTTCCAGGCGTGTTCACCGGCACCAAGATCGCGGTCGCGGTCGCGGTCATCGGGGCCGTGATCGGAGAGATGATGGGCGGCTCCAACGCCGGGCTCGGCTACCTCTTCCTGCTCTCCAACAACCAGCTGCTGACCCCCCGCGCATACGCTGCGGTCGTGATTTTGTCCCTGTTCGCGATTGCTCTGTTCGCGCTCTTGACCCTGGCCGAGCGGCTAGCGCTGCCGTGGGCCTACGAACCCAGAGGAGAACGCTCGTCGTGAAACGTCTTAGTTTGCTGCTGATCTTCATCGTGCTCGGACTCTCGGCCTGCGGCGAGAAGAAGGACGTGATCACGGCCGCTGCCGGCTCGGCCCAGCCGCTGACGCTGATGCTTGACTGGGTTCCGAACGCCGATCACGTCGGGATCTACCAGGGCCTGGCCGCGGGCGATTTCGCCAAAGCCGGGATCGACCTCCACGTCCAGGTTCCGACCGACCCGGCGACACCGTTGCAGTTGCTCGCCGCGGGCAAGGTCGACGCGGCGATCTCCTACGAGCCCGAGGTCCTGCTGGCCCGCAACCGCTCGCTGCCGCTGGTTTCCGTCGCCGCAGTCGTGCAGAGGCCTCTGACCTCGCTGATCTCGCTCGCCTCCAAGCACATCCGTGGGGTTGCCAGCCTGCGGGGCAAGACGGTGGGGGACGCGGGGATCGCCTATCAGCACGTCTACCTGCAGACGATCCTCGCCCACGCCGGGATCTCGCCGCACCAGGTGAACGAGGTCAACGTCGGCGCGAACCTCGTCCCAGCGATGCTGTCCGGCAGGGTCGACGCGACCTTGGGCGGTTACTGGAACGTCGAGGCGCTCCAGCTCCAGCAGCGCGGCAAGCGGACGAACGTGCTGCGGATGGACCAGCTCGGGGTGCCGACCTACGACGAGCTGGTGTTGGTGCTCACGCGCAAGACGATCGCTACGAAGCCCGACCTCGTCCGTCGCCTCGTGCGGGCGATGGCCCGTGGCTATGAGGCGGCGCGCCGCGACCCGCAGGCCGCGGTGCAGTCACTGGTTCACGCCAATCCTGGGCTGGACCAGCGTTTGGTACTGGCGGGCACGAGGGCCACCCTCCCGGCGTTCTTTCCTGCCGCCGGCAAGCCCTGGGGGTTCCAGGATCCCGCCCAGTGGAACGCCTACGGACAGTGGATGCTGAGCAATCATTTGCTCACCGACCCCAACGCGATCCTCAATGCATCGACAAATGAGCTGCTGGCGGGACAGGGCCCGTAGGGACACCGGCACCGAGCAGCGTGTCGGCGAGGCGCGTGGCCAGCGCCATGATCGTCAGCTGTGGATTGACCCCGATCGCGCTGGGCACCGATGACCCGTCGGCGACGAACACACCGCCCGTGCCATGGACCTGGAGATTCCCGTCAATCACGCCTTGGGACGCACGCGCATGAGCGCGGGCGGTCCCGAGCGGGTGAAACGCCATCAGCTTGAGGTCCCGGACCTCCGCCCGCTCCGGCGTGACTCCGGACCGGAGCGGTAGGAACACCTCGCGCGCTCCCGCCGCTCGGAACAGCTGCTCGAGCCTGGCCAGGCCGGTACGGAACTTCGCCGCGTCAGCATCGCCCAGGCTGTAGAAGATCACCGGCCGGCCCGCCAGGGAGCGGACGCTCCCGCGGGAGCTGTCGCTGACCATCAACCCGAACTGGGCCAGGCGGGGATAGGCGGACATGACCTCGGCGTGCCGCCGCCCGCTCAGCGGCAACGACATCGCCACGTAGGCGGGAGGACCAGCGACCCCCTCGAAGATCATCCCCTCCGTGATGAACTCGTCGATGTAAAAGCTCTGCGGCACGCCCCGGGCCATGTTGACCACGTGATCCATCAACGCCACCGCGGCCGTCGCCGGATGCAGCGAGAGATTGCCACCGAGCTGGCCTGAGGCGCCTCCCAGCCCGCTGCGGGCGAGCAGCCCAGGCGTGCCGATCGCCCCGGCGGCGAGGGCCACCACAGGCGCCCGGACGTGCAGCGCTCCACCGGAGCGGAGCGAGGCCTCAACGCCCGCTGCCCGCCGGCGCCGCACGAGGATCCGCCGGAGCACCGCCCCGGTCAGCACCTCAGCACCAGCCGCCCGGGCGCGCGGGATGTAGGTGATGCCCGTGTGCTGCTTGGCCGAGGTCGGGCAGCCGAAGACGCAGACGCCGGACCCCACGCACCCTTTTGCGTTACGACGCAGATACCCGTGAGACCAGCCGAGGCGCTCCGCTCCGCGCCGCGCCACGGCGGCATTGCCGCCGGCCAGTTCCGGCGTCACCTCCGACACCGACAACGCCTGCTCGACTCGCTCGAAGTATGGCCGCATCGTCTCCGCGTCGACGTCGATGCCGTAGCTGCGCCGCCAAAGCTCGAGCACGTGATCGGGCGTCCGAAAGCAGGTCCCGGAGTTGACAACCGTGGTGCCGCCGAGCCCATGTCCCAACGGCAGCGCGATCGGGGGGTTGCCGAGGGTCAGCGTCTGGCCACCATCCCGGTAGAGCGTCCCGAGCATCTCCGAAGGGCGGGCGCTGAAGGAATCAGGATCGTGCTCAGGACCCTGCTCGAGCAGGACCACCCGCATCCCGCCCTCCGCCAATTCCGCCGCCAGCACAGCGCCTCCCGCGCCGGCGCCGATCACGCAGGCGTCGGCGGTTAGGGTCTTGGCGGCGGCCGACCAGCGCACGTCACCGCCCTCCAGCGGCCCGCCGGAGCACCCGGCCGCGGTCGACCACCGCGTCGGCGTCCCACCCGAGCGCACGCGCCTGCACGGGGTCGTCGTAGCGAACCAGCGCCAGCAGCCCGGCGAGCGCTTGATCGAGCGGCGCCAGCCGAGCGATGATCGCCGCGCCTCGTGGACGCAGCACCAACGCGAACAGGAGCCGCATTCCGGGCCGCCGCCAGCGGGGCGCCCGGTCGATCAGCACATCGAATGGCGAGCTCATGCGCCTTGGAGCATCGAGGCCTCTTGAGCCGCGGTCAGCGTGGCGATCGCCGCCGCGGCGGCGTCGGCATCGCGCTGCTCGATCGCGGCGGCGGCCTGCTCGTAGAGCGGGGCCAGCTGTGGCCGCTCAGCGACCAGGTTGGCGAACTGCTCGATGCTCGGCAGGTACAGCTCGCGGACCGAGTTCATGATCAGCTGCAGGATCAGGTTGTCCGCCGCTTGTACCAGCGTGGACATGAAGCTCCAATCGGCGAGCAGGGCCGCCGAGTCCTCCAGGGCGGTCTGCATCGCGAGGGCGAGCTCGCTCAGCTGCTCGGCCTGTTCCGGGGTGCGACGCGCACAGGCCAGCCGGGCCGCCTCCACGAGCAGGAGCCGCCTCGCCTCGAACAGCGCAGCGATCGTGGCGGGATCGGCCGACCCGAGGACGGCCAGCGCCTCGAGCCCGCCCGAGTTGCGCCAGTCCAGCACCCGGGTGGCGTCGCCGTGGCGCACCTCGATCAGGCGCAGCTGTTCCAGTCGCCCGAGTGCCTCACGGACCGAGCCGATGTTGACGCCGAGCTCGGCGGCCAGCTGGCGCTGGTTCGGCAACTGCTCGCCGGCCCCGTACCGGCCGGAAAGGATCGCGTCGCAGAGCTGCCCGAAGACGAGATCCGGAACCGAGGCGCGAGCTATCGGCGTGGGCACAGTTCCAGAGTATCAGTGTTCGGAACACTGCGCCCGGGCGACGCGATCGCGGGTGTGGTCGCCGGAGCCGGACGGCGCGGTCGCGCCTTGGTCGCCGGAGCCGGCGATCGCGCCTGTGGTCGCCGGAGCCG
>CAXMLR010000092.1:0-1982 GCA_964194275.1 uncultured Solirubrobacterales bacterium | reverse complement strand
CTCCTATGAGACCCACGCCGGCCGCTGGCTCGGGTTCCGCCAGCCCGTCCGCCGCGTCGCGATGGAGAAGCTCGGACAGCCGGTGGAGTTCACCTATGAGGCCAACCCGGGCGAGGTGTGGGAGGAGGGCGAATTCTGGATCGAGGTGTCCTGGCGCGCAGACCCCGACGGATCGCTCGGTATCCGTCAGTATTACGAGTCGCCCTACCGGGCCGGGGAGAAGATCCGCCTCGAGGAGTATTACCGCTGGATGTTTGAGAACTCCGTCCCGGGACTGCCCGCGAAGGCTGCCGCCGAGGGCCTTGAGCCGCTGGCCTACATGCGCAAGTACGGATGTGTCGAGATCTCCGCGCCCGGCAGCGAATACGCCCAACACGAGAGTCTGGTGACCGACACCGACGAGACCGACATCCGCGGCGTCGAGCAGACGGTCACGAAGCGGAGCTTCGACCCGGGGCATCTGCCCCTCACCGGGCGCCCCGACACGGTCGCGACGGTCGTCGATGGTGTCGCGCGTCGCGGGTTCAACAGCCCGTCGCGAAAGCTCGAGCTGTACTCAGAGACGCTTGCGGACTGGGGCTGGCCAGAGTTCGCCACCCCTACCTACGCTCGCAGTCACGTCCACCACTCGCTGATCAACCACGAGCACGGGGAATACGTGCTGCTGCCGACCTACCGGCTCCCGACCCTGATCCATACGCGCTCGGGTAACGCGAAGTTCCTCACCGAGCTCGCCCACACCCACCCGCTACTCGTCTGCCCCGAGGACGCCGAGCGGATCGGACTCGCCACCGGCGAGCTCGCCCGTGTCGAAACCGAGATCGGCTACTTCGTGATCAAGGCGATGGTCACCGAAGGGATCCGTCCCGGAGTGGTCGCCGCCTCACATCACATGGGCCGCTGGCGCCTCAAGGACGACCAGGGGACCGATCGCTGGTCCTCCGCGCTGGTCGACATGACCGAAGAAGACGACCGCGTCCGCTTCCGCCAGATCAGCGGGGTGCAGCCCTGGAAGTCAGAGGATTCAAGCTCATCGAAGGTCTGGTGGAGCGACGCCGGCGTGCACCAGAACATCACCTTCCCCGTGCACCCCGACCCCGTCAGCGGCATGCACTGCTGGCATCAGAAAGTTCGCGTACGACCCGCGCTCCCCGACGACCGCTACGCCGACATCTACGTCGATGGTCACCGTGCCGCCGAGGTGGCCCGCAAATGGGAGTCGCTCACGCGCCCGGCCACTGGCGATCTGCGCCGACCGATCTGGCTGTTCCGACCCGTCAAACCGGTGCTGGACGCCTACTCCCTACCGCAGGACGAACGGACACAGGGCGCTCGCTCGCGAACGGCGGGGCACCGCAGTTCATCCGATCTCGCCGCGCAAGTGGACTGGAGCCCCGCGGAGGTCTGGGGCCCCCTCGGGACGCCCCCGGCCGCCATCATCCGCCGGAGAGAGTGAACTTCGTGGAACAGCACAGCCCGAGGCCGCCGGCCCGGTCACAGACCGCGTGGCGCTCTCGACGCGGGTGGCCGGGGCGCCGAGCCCCCGTTCACCGTATCGGCGCGCCGGCCGACCCGCGCTTCAGCCTGGCAAACGAACGAACGTTCCTGGCGTGGAATCGCACCGCCCTGGCACTGATCGGGGGTGGCTTGGTCGAGGCCCAGCTACTCCGGGCCGGCTCCAACGCGTTGCGCGAGCTCGTCAGCCTCGTGCTGATCGGCCTGGGAGCCGTGATCGGCACCATCGGCCTCAGGCGCTGGCGGTCAAGCGAGATCGCAATGCGGCTCCGCGCCCCCCTCATCCCTTCGCCGGGCGCCTCGGCCTTTGTGGGCTTCTCAGTCGGAGTGGCCTCGGTGCTGATGATTGTCGTCGTCCTGATCGACCAGCTTCGGCCATGAACGACACCCGTCCGCCGAAGGTAGCGAGTGCGCGAGAGCGTGACGACTGGGACGAGGCGGCAGCAAGCGAGCGCACGGCCCTGGCC
>CAXMLR010000091.1:0-5874 GCA_964194275.1 uncultured Solirubrobacterales bacterium | reverse complement strand
GACTACGTCGCCGACGCGGTCTACGCCCTGTGCGAGACCGTCGGCGGGGTTGGCGCGACCTACCACCTGACGGCGGGGACCAACGCGAGCACGATGGCCGAGATCGCCGCCTTGGCGAGCCGCTATTTCCGTCGTCCTCTGCCGCGGGTGCTCCCGCCGGCTGAGTTTGCCGCCCTCGAGAGAACCCGGAGCGCAGGTCGGCGGTCGGCGCTCGAAGGTAGCCAGGCCTATTTCCCCTATTTCTCGACGGGCGCGATCTTCGATACGGCGGACGCGAGGACCCGGCTCGAGCCTGCGGGTATCCGGGCCTCGCCGCTCGGCGATTACCTCGATCGGCTGCTCGACTTCGCCACTCTCAGCAAGTGGGGGAAACGGCCGATCGCGCGCGCGGACGCTCTGCCGCGCTGAGTCATGAGATCCGGCTCGGCCACCGGGGTCGTGACGATCGAGGCGCTGGAGCTGTTTGCGGAGGTCCTCTCCGAGGCGGAGGCGGTGTCCACCGGGGACGAGTTCTACGGGAGGCTGTGCGAAGCGGTGTGTCGGCTCACCGGAATGAACCGCGCGATCATCTTTCGCTACGACAGCGCCCGGCGGCGCGTCCGGGCCGCCGGCGCCCACGGGATGGACATCGAACTATTCGCCGACGCTCACGTGACCGTCGAGTCCGCGCCGATCGCGGCCAGGGCGCTGAGCGAAGCCGCCGTCATCGAGGTCACCGGCGATCTGCGGGATCAGGTGCCGGCCGAGTATGCCGCGCTGGTGGCCGAACCGCGGCGGCTGGTGTGCGCGCCGATGACCGCGGCGGGACTGGCGATCGGGGTGATCCTGGCCGAGCGGCCCCTGAGCGCGCCCCCGCTCGATGAAGGCGAGCGAGACCTGCTGTGGACCCTCGGGAAGGCCGCGGCGCTGGCTACCGTGGCCAGAATCGCGACAACCCAGATCGAAAAGGCCCAGCAGCTCGAGCAGCGGATCGATCTCGCGCGTGAGATTCATGAAGGGGTTGTTCAGCGGCTGTTCGGTGTCTCGATGGCCCTCGACGGCGATGGCGATCTCCCGCATCGAGCCCGCGAACGCTGCGCCACCGAGACCCAGGCCGCGTTGAGCGAGCTACGGGCGGCCCTCCAGCGCCCGCTCGGACGGGCGCCGCGGGACACGAGCACAACACTGGTCGAAGCGGTCAAGCGCCTGGCCCGACTTCACCCCGATTTGGGTCTGACGCTGGAGCCCGATCCCCCGGAGGCGGTGCCTGCCGCGCTCGAGCCGTTGTTCCAGGCGGTGCTCGCCGAGGCGGTTCGAAACGTCCAGAAGCACGCACGGGCGACGCGCGTCGAGGTCGGCGTCCGACGGCTCGGCGGGGCGTTCGCCTTGGAGATCACCAACGACGGGGTCAGCGATCGGCGCCCGACGGTCGGGATGGGCCTCCGCCTCGCCGCGCTCGAGGCGATGCATGGCGGTGGCGTGCTCGAGTTCGGAAAGCGGCCCGGCGGTACATGGCAGGTCAGGCTCGTCGTGCCGGCCGATGGCTGAGCCGCGCAGCCCGGACCGGCTGAGCGTGTTGGTCGTCGACGACCACGAGGTTGTCCACTGGGGGTTCCGGATGATGCTCGACCAGCAGCCGTGGGTGCAGCGGTGCCTCAGCGCACGCACCGGTGCGGAGGCGCTGAGGCTCGCGGGCAGATACCGGCCTCACGTCGCGCTCGTCGATCTGTTCATCGGCGAGGAGTCAGGCGCCGAGGTCTGCGAGCGGCTGCGAGCGAGCCAGCCCGTGACGCGTGTCCTCTTGATTTCCGGAGCGGGTGAGATCTCGCCGCGGGCCGCGCGCGCCGCCGGCGCATCAGGCTTCGCTCACAAGGACTGGTCCGCGCGCCGGGTCGCCGCGGCGGTTCGCACCGTCGGACTGGGCGGCATGGTGTTCGACCACCACGACACCGCTTCCCCGATCGGACTCAGCGAGCGCGAGCGGACAGTGCTCAAGCTGCTCGCCTCCGGCGCCACAAACCCCGAAATCGCCGGCGAGCTACATCTCTCCAAGCACACGATCAAGGACCACACGAGTTCCCTCTACCGAAAGCTCCAAGTTCGCAACCGGACCGAGGCGGTGCAGCGTGCCCAGCGTCTTGGACTGCTGACCTGAGCACGAAGGCGCACGCACAGTTCAGACTAGGCCGGCTGGCTGGTCGGGAGCTGCAGGGTGAACTGCGTACCGCCGCCGGCGAGGCTCGACACCTTTGCCGATCCGCCCATCGCCACGAGCAGCTCCTCGACGATCGCGAGTCCGAGCCCGGACCCGACCTTTCGCTCGCTGCGATAGCGGCCGTGGAGATAGAAGCGCTCGAACGCTCGCGGGATGTCCGCCGGAGCGAGGCCCGGTCCGGTGTCCCGGACAGCGACCTGACCGTTGGTCGCCTCGACGATCACTGAGCCGCCGGCCGGCGTGAGCCGGAGAGCATTCTCGATCAGGTTCGAGGTCGCCTGCAGGACTCGGCCTTCGTCGCCCAGCGCCCAGGCGTCGCTGGCGTTGGAGCTCGACAGCGCTACCGACAGCTCTCGTGCCCGGGGGAGGTGGCGCTTGACCGCCTCGTCGGCGACGGCGGTGAGATTGACGGGCTCGCGAGCAACCGAGAAGCCGGCGCGGCGCAGGCGCGCGAGGTCGAGGAGGTCGAGGACCAGCCGCTCCAGCTGGTTGGCCTCCGAGGCGATCACGCGAGCCGCCTCCGACGGGGCGACCGCGCCCTCCTCGAGCGCCTCCGCGTAGCCGAGGATCGATGTCAGCGGCGTCTTCAGCTCGTGGCTGACGGACTCCAGGAAACGGCGCTGCGACGCATGCGCGCGATCCAGCTCGCTTGACATGGCATTGAACGCCTGCCCCAGATCCGAGAGCTCGTCACGGCCGTGGATTGGCACCGCAACCCCCGGTTCTCCCGCGCTCAGGCGACGCGTTGCGCCCGAGAGCTCGGCGATCGGGCGAGTGAGACGGCGCGCGAGCAGATACGAGAGCAGGACCGCCAGCAGGGTACCCCCG
This sequence comes from uncultured Solirubrobacterales bacterium, assembly GCA_964194275.1. Lineage (GTDB taxonomy): Bacteria > Actinomycetota > Thermoleophilia > Solirubrobacterales > Solirubrobacteraceae > Palsa-465. The sequence goes on along the minus strand of CAXMLR010000091.1, from coordinate 2,852 downwards.
AGGCCGGCGAGCACCAGGCTGCCGAGGAACGGCCGCCACTCTGCGAATGCGAGGGTCGCCGGGCGGATCAGGACCACGCGTCCGGTGCCTGTACTGCGTGCTGCATACAGCAGTGCATGACCTTTCACGCTGACGGTCCCCTGAGCATCGCCGGTAGGCGGGATCGCGGCCAGCACGTCCGCAGTCCGAGCCGGCCCCACACCGCGGAGCCGGCCTCTGGCGACGGCGTACACGTGTTCGCCAGGAGGCAGTGCGCCGGACGCGTCAGCGGCCGCTGCGGCACCGTTCGCCTGCGTCTCAAGCGTCGACATCCGCTGCCCGGCGATCTGATGCCTGACGAGCACGGCGGCGACGCCGACCGTCAGCACACACGAAGCAATCGCCGCCAGCGAAAGGTAGGCGAGCATCCGCCGGCGCAGCGTCATGCGCTCGCCTTGTAGCCCAGCCCGCGCACCGTCTTGATCAAGTCCGGGCACCCGAGCTTCTTGCGAAGCTGCGCGACGTGCACCTCGACGGTGCGGGTCGCGCCCGGGGACAGGAACCCCCAAACCGACTCGAGCAGCTGGTCCCGGGTGACCACCTGCCCTGCGTTGCGCAGGAGATACTCGAGCAGGTCGAACTCGCGCTGGGTCAGCTCGACCTCGCGTCCGGCGACGCGCACCTCGCGCGCTCCCCTCGCGAGGGTCACCGGCCCCAGTGCGGAGACCTCCTCGGCTGCCGCGGCGCCGCCGCTCCGGCGTAGCACGGCCTTCACCCGAGCGGTTAGCTCGCGGGGGGAGAACGGCTTTAAGACGTAGTCATCCGCGCCGACCTCGAGGCCCGCGACTCGGTCGGGCTCGTCGTCACGCGCCGTGAGCATGATCACTGGGATCTGACCACCGATCCGGCGGCAGACCTCGAACCCGTCGATCCCGGGCAGGCCGATGTCGAGCACGACGAGCTTGATCGGGTGGCGCCGAAGCTCCGCCAGCGCGTCCTCGCCGGAGCGCACCCACAGCGCGTCGTAGCCGGCGCGCCGTAGATAGGTGCGCACCAACACCCCGATGTTCGGCTCGTCCTCGACCACCATCACCATCGCACCCATGACGACATCGTAGGAGCACTTCCGCGGCGAGCGGGACGGCCTTACACGCACCTGACCTTCGCTTGGCAGGTTCATTGCAGCCCTGCTGCAGGCTGTCGATCATCCGGCAGGCAAATCGAAAGCGAGGTCTAACAACGATGTCGATCCGTAAGCAATTCAGGTTGGTTGCCCTCAGCGCAGCGTGCGTGGCGGTCGGTGCGGGGATAAGCGCGATCGCGGCGGCGGGCGCGTCAACGCCGAGCGCCACAACCCACCCGCGTCACGCCCATCGAGGGCGCTTCGGTGTCGGGCGCGAGCTCAGGCGCGCGGTCCACGGGGACGTGCTCGTGGCAACCAGAACCGGATTCGTGACGGTCACATTCGACCGCGGCATTATTCAATCCGTCAAGGGCCAGCAGCTGACGCTGACCGAGGGACGCAAGAGCACCACCAAGACCGTGACGCTCACGATCCCGGCCAACGCTCGGATCCGCGAGAACGGTCACAAGGCGGCACTCTCGAGTCTGGCTGCTGGCCAGCGTGCCGTGGTCGTGCAAACGCCCAAGCGCACGGTGGTCAGGGCGCGGACGGCGCGCCACGGCTGAGGGAACCGACGTGCACTGGCCTGGCCCTGGGGCCGAGCTGGTCCCAGGGCCTCCCGCCGGCGCTTGGCTCGGCTGCGCCGGTCGTAGCCTCAGCGTCTGCGGCTGCCCCGCCCGAATAGCGCAACGATCAGCCACTCGGTCAGTTTGGTGGCGCCCTTCGAGTACGGGAAGTAGTACAGCTCGCGGTTGAGCGCGAACCGAGTCACCACGAGGTTCTGGCGCTTGGCGTACTTCTGAATCCCGATTCGTCCGTGCCGAGCACCGACGCCGGATTCCTTCATACCGCCGATCGGGATCTCCATGGCGAAGTAGTTCGCCAGCGCATCGTTCACCACCGCAGCGCCTGACTGCAGCCTTCGCGCCACATGCTCGGCGTGAGCTGGGTCCTTCGCGAACACGCTCGCATCCAGGCCCATGTCGGAATCGTTGGCCAGGCGAACGGCCTCCTCCTCACTATCGACCCGCATGATTGGCAGCGTGGGCCCGAAGGTCTCCTCGCGCATGATCTTCATCGAGTGATCGACGCCCGTCAGGACGGTCGGCTCGAAGAACAAACCGGTGCCCGCACGACGTTTGCCCCCGACCTCGATCGTCGCCCCCCGCTCGACCGCGTCCCGGAGATGTTCCTCGACGAGATCGGCCTGTTCAGGCGAGGTGACGGCGCCGATGTCCACCTTGCCGGCTGCACCCGGAGCTCCCTGTCGCAGCCGTCCGACCTTTTCGACCACCTTGGCCACGAACGGCTCGTAGGCTTCCGATTCGACGTACACGCGCTCGATCGAGATACACGTCTGACCGCCATTCTGGAGGGCTCCCCACACGGCCGCATTCGCGGCGCGCTCAAGGTTGGCGTCGCGCAGCACGATCATCGGATCCTTACCCCCGAGCTCCAGCGTCACGGGCAACAGTCGCCTGGCGGCCTGTTCGGCCAGGCGCTTGCCCACCTCGGTGGACCCCGTGAAGTGGAGCATGTCGACCGCGTCCACGAGCGCGCTGCCGACGGTTCCGCCGGGGCCGTTGGCGACCAGGAAGACATCGTCCGGGACGCCGACCGCGCGTAGCCCCTCCTGCATCAGCATCGAGCTCAGAGGAGTGAGGCTTGCCGGCTTCAGCACCACGCTGTTCCCCGCCATCAGTGCCGGGATGGCGTCGCCGAAATTGTTGATCAGCGGATAGTTCCAGGG
>CAXMLR010000090.1:0-2623 GCA_964194275.1 uncultured Solirubrobacterales bacterium | reverse complement strand
GAGCCGATCAGCGCGCCCTGAGCGTTGGCCTGCACGAGCAGCTCCCGCGACAGGCGCGTCTTGCCGATCCCCGCCTCGCCGCGTATGACTACCACCCCGCCGTGACCGGCAGCGGCCGCCGTCCAGACGGCCACCAGCGAGTCGAGCTCGACCGCCCGGCCGATCAGGGGCAGCATGTTGGGAAGCTGGGGAGCGCTGCGCGGCTCGGCGGCGGGTTCCTCGCGCAAACCCTCCACGAGCTCACGCGTCATCCGTGACGGGGCGACTGACAGCTCGCGCCGCAGGCGCTCGGCCAGTGTCCGGTAGACGACCAGCGCGGCCGCCCGGTCGCCGGCCGCGGCCAGGCGCGTGATCAGGCGTCGGTGGGCCTCCTCGCCCAGCGGGTCGGCCGCGATCTGGGCGCGGGTCCACTCGATCGCGCTGGCATCGTCGCCGGCCGCCTGATCGCCGGCGGCGAGGCGCTCGAGCGTCTCCAGCAACCGCTCGCGGTGAGCGTCGCGCGCGCTCAGCACCCAGTCGTCGCCGAACCCCTCGAGCAGCTCGCCCCGCGACAGCGCGGCCGCCTGGCGGTCGCTGCCGGCATGCACGTGCGCGTCGAACGCGACCGCGTCCACCCACACCTCGGGCTCGCGGGCCAGGCTCAGGTGGTCGCGATCGGCGATCAGCTGACCCGCCGCAGGGCCGAGCGCACGGCGCAGCGACCACACCGCGCTGCGCAGGCTCGCGCGCGCGCTCGAGTCCAGCACGTCGGGCCACAGCCGGGCCGCCAGCGCCCCGCGCGATTGCGGCCCCGGATGCAGCGCCAGGTAGGCCAGGAGCGACCACGCGCGCCGAGCCGCGGGTGCCGGCACCTCAACACCGTCGTACTCCACCACCATCCGGCCCAAAACATGGACGCCGAGCACCGATCAAGCCTACCTCCGTCGCCAAGCCGCCTTTGACGGTGCATTGACGATCGCGCAACGCGCTCTCGGGCAAGGTGCGGACAACCCAACCTCAAGGAGCAGCGATGACCACCAGCACCGCATTTGACCTAGACACCTTCAAGCGCGCGATCGAGGAGCGTGACGCCAGCACCCAGCTGGCAATGTACGCCGACGATGCCCAGGTCACGCTCGCCGACCGCATCACCCAGCCCGGCTCGCCCCGCGTGCTGCGCGGCAAAGGCGATATCGCAACCTGGATTGAGGACGTCTGCGGGCGTGACATGACCCACCGCGTGCAGCACACCGTCCGCGACGACGCCGGCGCCGCGTTCACCGAGGCCTGCCGCTATCCGAACGGCACTAACGTCCTCTGCGCCACCGTCCTGGAGATCACCGACGGGCTGATCGCGCGGCAGGTCGGCGTGCAGGCCTGGGACGAGTAGAACCCGATCGTCCGGCGTTAGCGACGGCCTGTGATCTGCTAGCGATCCAAATATAGCCCGCCCGACGCACGACCCCAGGCAGCTTGCTGGTTGCTTCCCCTGAGCCACCAGCAAGCACCGGGCTCCTGCGCCACACCGAGCTCAGTGCATCGCGTCGGCAGTCCCGCCGGTCCAGACGCGACCTGTTTCACCCGCGTCTTGGATGTCAGGCGAGTTCTCCACCCAGAGGCTCAGTCGCCAGCAAGAAATTCTGCATTGGGTTACACCACGCGGGAGTCCAGACGACGGCGCGACGAGTTAGCCACGCACGGCCGACTGCAAACGCTTCAGCATGCCAACAGTCCAGGCGGCCAGAAGCACCCCGCCCCGTGACACGGAAGCGCTCGTCGACGCGGCGAGCGCTTCTCGGTCCTCAGGAGGTCCGGCGTTCTCGGGGCGGCGTATTGGCGGTCCTGCATTCGTCGCCGCACAAACATCTCAACCCTTAGGAGCGTCAGCCTCCTGCGAGGCGGCAAACGGAGGCCGTCTCATCTCGACGCCGCAGCCGTGGCGCTTGCGGACGTAGGCGCTGCACAGTCAGCGGCCGGTCCATCGGCTGATGGACCGCGTCCGCTGGTGACCCGTATCGGTTAGGGTCGCCGTGCACTGCAATGGGGTCGTACGGAGGGGCGAGTATGGAATCCAAGGCGACCGACCCGGTCGACTTCCGCGAGGCGCAGCACAAGCATTGGGACTCTGCTGCGGTGGGGTGGATGGAGTGGAGCGAGTTCAATGACAGCGCGGACGGGCACATCAGCCAGCGGCTGGTGGAGCTCGCTGGCGTGTAGTCGGGAAGCCGGGTCCTGGACGTCGCTGCCGGCTATGGCGAGCCGGCGCTCACCGCCGCGCGTAAGGCCGGTCCGGAGGGCCGCGTTGTGGCCACGGATATCTCCGCCGAGATGCTCGCGTTCGGGCTTGAACGCGCGGCGGCGGCCGGCTTGGGCAACGTCGACTTCGTGGAGTCGGACGCCTCCAGCCTCGATTTTCCGCACGCGAGCTTCGACGCCGCTGTGTCGCGCTGGGGAATCATCTTCGAGCCTGACGCGGAGGCCGCCGCGGGGCGCATCCGACGCTTGCTCAAGCCGGGCGCGCGGATGGCGATCAGCTCGTGGGGCGAGCCTGATCAGGTCCCCTTCCTCTCGATTCCCATGAGGACGACGATGGAGCGGCTCGACGTGCCCCCGCCCGGCGCCGGAACGCCCGGCCCCCTCTCCC
>CAXMLR010000089.1:0-3950 GCA_964194275.1 uncultured Solirubrobacterales bacterium | reverse complement strand
CTCCGGCGCGGCGGCGTTGTTGGTCACCGCGGGCGACGCGAACGCTTTCGCCGACGCCCTGACGCGGGTCGTCACAGACCCGTCGCTGCGATCGCGGCTGCGGGCCGACGGCCCGGCCCGGGCGGCCGCGTTCACCTGGGAGGCGACCGCCGAGGCGACCATGCGGGCTTATGCCGAGGCGGTGGACCGCAACGCCACACCTGCTGACCCGATTACGGTCGGCTCCCGACGATCAGGGCGAACGTGGTAAGAGGAGCAGCCGGATGGCGAAGCTGAAATGCGGTCAACCTCGCTTGCATGTCGCTCATAGTCGGGGAGCGATCGAAGTACGAGTGGCCGAAGTATTCGACGTAGTAGTTGATGATCGATCCGATGTTGGAGAGGCGTCTCCGCTGACTTTCTGTCGGCCCGCGGCACCAGCGGTATCGCGCTGGGAACTTCGGGCTCGTCCCCGCCGGCGCGCGAGACGGCTGCAGGCGCAGTAGCCCCTGCTCGCCGAGCTGCTCGGGAATGATGCGATTGACAACCCTGGGAGGCCGTAGAGCGTCGAAAAGAGGTGAACTGCCCGTCCGCCCGCGCTCAGTGCGCCAGGCACGTTGCGATGGAACTGCTCGGGTGCCGGGATGTGCTCCGCGACGAACCGGCTGAGCACGAGATCAAATGCTCCGGAGTCGAGGCCGTCTGCGGTCAGATCGACGCGTCTCGTCTTGTATCCGGCGGGCGCCAAGGCGAGTTCGTTGTCCGACTTATCGACCCTGACGTAGTCGAGCGAATGAAGCTCGATGAACGCGCGGGACATCGACGGATTCGCACCCGCGCCAATCTCGCACACCCTTGTCACGCCGTGCTCGGCCGCGATCGAGTAGATCAGATGTGAGTAATCGGCCTGGATTGCCTCGAACGGCTTGTACATTACGGCCAAGACGGCAGTCCATCGCTGTCGCTCCTAACTCGTTTCGCTCATCGCCTGTGACCGCACGCCCGTATCCTCACGCCGTGACCGCGTCAGTGCTGCCAACGACGCGTTCGGCAACATCGGTAAGCGCCGCGCCCCGCGTGTCGGTGATCCTCCCCGTCCGCAACCGCCGCGAGCTGCTCAAGGCGACGCTCGACGGTCTCGAGGCGCAGCGCTACCGGGACTTCGAGGTGATCGTCGCCGACGACGGATCGTCCGACGGCTCCGATGAGCATGCTGCGGGGCGGATCGTCGCCGGGCGGGCCGTTCGCGTGATCGATGGCGGTGGCAACGGTGCAGTCGCGGCGCGGGTGGCGGCGGTCGCGGTGGCGGAGGGCGATGTGCTCGCGTTCACCGACAGCGACTGTGTGCCGTCTCCCGAGTGGCTAGAGGCCGGGATGCTCGCACTCGACTGGGGCGCCGATGTGGTGCACGGCTGCACCCGCGCGGCGCGGCCACCGCTCCCGCTCGAGCGCACGATGACCTCGGACACCGAGGGGCTCTATCCGACGTGCAACATCCTTTACTGCCGCAGCACGTTCGAGCGCGCCGGAGGCTTCGACGGCGCCGTGGGCGCGCGCTGGGGGTTCCGTCCTGACCGGCGGTCCCGGGGCGACGGCTTCGGCGAGGACACGCTGCTCGCGTGGCGCGCGCTGCGCATGGGCGCCGTGTTCGAGTACGTGCCCGAGGCGCTCGTGCATCACCACGTCTTCCCGCCCGGGGACTGGTCGGAGCTGGTCAGCCGCACGGCGCGGGTCGCGGCGTTTCCGGCCATGTTCAAGGAAGTTCCGGAGCTCCGGCGACGCGCGCTCTGCCGCTGGCGCGTCCAGCTCGGACCGAGGACGCGCGCGCCGGTGTACCTGCTCGGCGCGAGCGTCATCGCGGGCCGCAAAGGCACGGCTGTGGTGGCGCTCGCCTGGTGGATCGTGCTCCGTCATCGCGAACTGTCGCGCACTGGCGCGCCGATGGCGGACCGGCTCAAGGTGCTCCCCGTCGAGATGGCGATCGATGCGCTCTCCGGCGCGGCGCTGCTCCTCGGGAGCGCCCGGACTCGGACGCTGCTCGTGTAGGCGATCAACCGGCCGGTCGGCAGAGCAGCGCCCGCATTGGGATGCCTGCCGAGCGGTCGCCCGTGAGTACCCACTGCGCGCCAGACAGGATCCGGCGACGGACAGCGCCACCGATGGCGCGGTCGGCGGCGGTGTGGCCGACGAACGGCCTGGACACGTTCTGGACCTCGAACCCAGCCGCCTCGAGCAGCTGCTTGTGCGCCGCACCGCTCGGCGTCAGCGAGGTAGGTACACCGGGCCGGGCGTCGAGGCGGGCAAGCGGTTGTCCGCGGCCAAAGATGCTCAGCCCGAGCTCGAGCGCCTCGACCGAGAGGAAGTAGGCTGGACCGAGCCTGCTGATCGCGGCAAAAGCCTCACCCGGAAGCTCGTCGCGCGCGAGTAGCCCGGTCGCGACGATCACGTCGAACATTCCGAACTCCCCGGAAGCGAGTTGCGCGAGCGTGGCCGAGCGCCACTGCGCGCGCGAGCGTCGGATCCGGGCCGCGAGCTCGAAACGGAGCCGGCGCTCCGCGTCCTCCGAGGCGCGGCCGAAGCCGGCCCGGTCGCGCACCAGGTCCATCGATACCAGTTCGGCCGCGCCGCGTCGCTCGAGCTCGAACGCGAGCAGACCTTCGCCACCGCACAGGTCAAGGCAGCGTTTCCCGCGAACGCTCGGCCACGGCAAGAGCGGGAGCGCGTGGCGGAGATCGATCCGTCCCGCAGTAACAACGCCCGGCGCGATCTCGATCGTCTGCTCCCAAACCGGAGTCTCGATCGCGGCCTGATCGTCGCTCGACAGGCGAGCCGGTGTAGCATCCGGGCACGAAAATTGAAGCGACGGGCCGCGGGCAGGCGAGTCGTCTCCGGGCGGCAACGACGAGGGATCCTGTGGAAGGAACCGGGCCGGAGCCAGGCGCAGCCCCGCGAGCACCCCGGCGCAGAACGCCAGCAGCGCTCGCGCGGCGAACCGCTTCGACGGCGCGGAAGAGAACAGATCGGCCTGGTAGCGTAGGCGGGTCTCGATCCAGCGCGCGGCGCCAAGCGGATCCCTTCGCAACGCCGCGCCGACCCAGGCACCGCCGCCGCGCTCATACACGAGCAGGTTGGTGACGGTTTCGACGCCGCTGCGCCATTCGATGTGCTCGACGGGGGGCGCATCGGCCATCCAGCAGCGCCACCCGGCGCTCTGCATGCGCAGCGCCAGGTCGGCCTCCTCGCCGTGCACCGGCGCGCCCGGTCCGAGACGTTCGTCGAAGCCGCCGACGTCGCAGGCCGCGACTGCCCGCACCGACATCGACGCGCCGTACCCCCAGGTCCCTTCCGTGCGGGATGGGCCCGGCGGGGGGAATGAGGCGGTCATGCCCGGTATCCGGGAGACCCCGTCGACGGGCCCGAAGGCGATCCCGACATCGGGTTCGGAGAACGGTGACGCCATCCGCTCGACCCACCCGGAGTGCACCTCGCAATCGTCGTCGGTGATCACTACGACGTCGTTGCGCGCCGCGAGGATCCCGGCATTCAGCTGCCGGCTCTTCCCGGGCGCCTCCACCCTCAGCCACCGGCAGCGAGGGTCTCCGAGGCTCGCGACCACGTCGCGGGCGGAGTCGGATGCAGCCTCAACGACGAGCAGCTCGTCGGCAGGGCCGAGAGAAGCCGCGAGGCTCTGAGCGCACCCACGCACAAGCTCCCCGCGGTCCCGCGTGCAGACGAGCACCGTTGCGGGGAGGCGGGGCACGATGCGATCAGCATCGTCGGCGCTCTGCGGGGAAGAGACCTCCGTCACGGCGGAGACAGATGATAGGCGCGGTAGCGGCCCCTCGCCCTCTCGGTAAGGTCATGGCGTGACCGACCGGCCGAGCGCCCCCCCTGCGATATCCGTGGTGGTGCCGACATTCAACCGCTCGAGCGAGCTGCCGGCCCTGGTCGCCGCGCTCGCGGCCCAGGAC
>CAXMLR010000088.1:0-7398 GCA_964194275.1 uncultured Solirubrobacterales bacterium | reverse complement strand
CGAGCATGCGGCAGCGGTCCAGGACCTGCTCGAGCCGCTGCAGGCATCGCTGCGGGTGCGTGAACGCCTGCCCGACCGGGCGGCGGCGGTCCTGGCCGCGCATTTCCCCGACCGGGAGGGCGAGCAGCAGCTTGGGCGACGGCGCATCGTCTTCGATGAGCTGCTGCTGGTCCAGCTGGCGCTTCTGCGGCGCCGGCGAACTCGGCGGGCGGCGAGCGCCGCGCCGGTGCTCGACGGTCCGCGCGAGCTGAGCGGACGCTGGCTTGACTCGATGCTCCCGTTCCCCCTGACCGGCGATCAGCAGCACGCGCTCGCCGCGATCGATCACGACATCGCCCAGCCTCGGCCAATGCAGCGGCTGCTGATGGGGGAGGTCGGGGCGGGCAAGACGGTCGTCGCGCTCTACGCGATGCTGCGAGCGGCGGACCATGACCTCCAGGCGGCGATGATGGCGCCGACGGAGACTCTGGCCGAGCAACATTTCGCCACGCTGCAATCACTGATGCCCGGCGAGGCAGTCCGCGCGGGCCTGCTGACCGGATCGACGCCGGCGCGCCGGCGCGCCGACCTGCTCGCGAAGCTCGCCAGTGGAGAGCTGTCGCTGATCGTGGGTACTCACGCGCTGATCGAGGACCCGGTTCGGTTTTCCCGGCTGGGGGTCGCGGTGATCGATGAGCAGCACCGCTTCGGTGTCCGTCAGCGCGCGGCGCTGGACGCCAAGGGCCGAGCCGGCGAGAGCCCGCACGTGCTCCACATGACGGCGACGCCGATTCCGCGCACACTCGCCCTGAGCAACTACGGCGACCTGGACTTCACCGTCCTTCGAGAGCTGCCGCGGGGTCGCCAGCCGATCCAGACGTTCGTGTGCTCGACCGAGGCCGAGCGCGCTCGCGCATACGACCGCCTGCGGGAGGAGCTGCGCGCGGGTCGCCAGGCGTTCGTCGTCTGCCCGTTGGTCGAGGAGTCCGACACGCTTCAAGCCCGGGCTGCGACGGCCGAGTTCGAGCGGCTGCGCACGGGCGAGCTGAAGGACTTCGGCGTGGTGCTGCTACACGGCCAGATGCGCTCGGCCGCCAAGCAGGCGGCGATGGCCACGTTCGCCGTCGGCGGCGCAGATGTGCTCGTCGCGACGTCGGTCGTCGAGGTTGGGATCGACGTTCCCAACGCAACGGTGATGCTGGTCGAGGACGCCGACCGCTACGGGATCTCGCAGCTGCATCAGCTGCGGGGCAGGACCGGTCGCGGCTCGCACGCCTCGCTGTGCCTGCTGTTCGGGCCCAAGGACTCCCCGCGCCTGCGCGCCGTGGCCGCCGAGGCGGACGGGTTTGCGCTCGCCGAGGTCGACCTGGAGCTGCGCGGAGAGGGAGAGCTGATCGGTACCCGCCAGCACGGGATCGCCCAGTACAAGGTGGCCGAGCTGCCGCGCGACGCAGAGCTGCTCGAGCGGGCACGGGTGCACGCCGAGCGGATCTGCGAAGAGGATCCTGAGTTCCGCGGGCCCGAGCACGCGCTGCTCGCGGACGCTCTCGAGGCGCTGTACGGCCCCGAGGCGGCGGCGCCGATCCGGGCGTGACGCGGTGCGGGTGATCGCGGGGTCTCGGCGCGGGGCGACGCTGGTCGCGCCCGGCGGGCGGGAGACCAGGCCGACGAGCGATCGGGTGCGAGAGGCAGTGTTCTCGATCCTGGGCGACCTGGCCGGGCTGCGGGTACTCGACCTGTTCGCCGGGTCCGGCGCGCTGGCCATCGAAGCGCTGTCGCGCGGCGCCCGGGAGGCCACGTTGGTCGACATTTCGCCCGCGGCGCTGGCGGCGATCCAACGCAACCTCCAGACCCTCGGGTTCGACGCCGAGGTCAGCCGCTCCCCGGCGCTCCGATTCCTCGAGCGCGCACGGGCGGCCGCTCGTCAATACGATCTGGTGTTCCTCGATCCCCCATACCGCCACGCGAGCACGCTCGGCGAGCGGCTCGGCGGCGCGCTGGTACCGGTGCTCACGCCGGATGCCCGCGTTATCGCAGAAAGCGATCGCCGCCAGCCGCTCGGACTCGAGCTGCCGCTTCAAGATGAGCGGCGCTACGGCGACACCCTGATCCACATCCATGGCCCCCGATAACCGCATAGCCGTCTGTCCCGGCTCCTACGACCCGATCACCTACGGGCATCTCGACGTGATCTCCCGTGCCGCCGAGATGTTCGACAAGGTGATAGTCGCGGTCGTCAATCTGCCGGTGCGCAAGGGCAACACGCTGTTCTCCGCCGAAGAACGAGTGGCGTTCGTCGAGCACGCGACGTCAGGGATGACCAACGTCTCTGTGGAGCCATTCAGCATCCTCGTCGTCGAGCTCGCGCACCAGCGCGGAGCGAAGGCGATCGTCAAGGGACTGCGCGCGATCTCGGATTTCGAATACGAGCTCGAGATGAACCAGCTCAACCGCCGCCAGGCCCCCGACATCGAGTCCGTGTACCTAATGGCCTCCGCCAAGTACAGTTTCGTCAGATCTAGCGGTGTCAAGGAGCTCGCCACCTTCGGCGGCAACATCGAGGACATGGTGCCCGACGAGGTTGCCGCCGCTTTGAAGGAACGGCTCGGCCGCTGACGAAGATAAGGAAACTGCGCGATGGACGTCCTGGTACTCATCGACAAGCTGGACGATCTCGTCCACAACGCGAAGCCGGTTCCGCTCACCGATCAGGTGCGCGTGGACAAAGAGGAGATCTACGACATCCTCGACCAGATGCGGGCGACGATTCCGGAAGAGATCAAGCAGGCTCGCTGGATCGTCAAGGAACGTCAGGAGATGCTCGCCGAAGCCAAACGTGAAGCGGAGCGGATCGTCAAGGAGGCGCGCGAGCGCCAGGAGCGATTGGTCTCTGAGGAGGAGATCACCAAGCAGGCCGAGCGCGCCGCCGAGGACATCATCGAGGACGCCCGCGCCCGTGAGCGCGAAATTCGTCTCGGCGCCGAGGACTACGCTGACGAGATCCTGGGCACGCTCGAGGTCAACCTGACCAAGTTCGTCGCGGCCGTCCAGCGCGGCCGGGATCGCCTTGCGGGTAAGGACGAGCCTGCTGAAGTCTCCTGACTGAGTCCGCAATCCTCCCCCACGGCTCCCTTGCTCTCGCGACGCATCGGTAATGGAGGCTCGCGCGGGCTCCGTCGCGCCTCAGCATGATTGAGGTTCTTGATGCTGACATCACCTCTTTGGAGGTCGATGCCATTGCCAATGCCGCCAATACGCGGCTGCTACACGGAGGCGGCGTCGCTGGGGCCATCAGCCGCGCTGGGGGCTCCGCTATCGACCGCGAGAGTGCGCTGAAGTCCCCCATCGGGCTCGGCGAGGCGGTTGAGACCTCAGGCGGGGACATGCCTTGCCGGTGGGTGATTCACGCCGCGACGATGGAGCTGGGTGGGCCGACGTCGGCCGAGATCATCCGGCGGGCTACAGCGAGCACGCTGGCGCTGGCCGAGTCGTTGGGTGCCCGGTCGCTGGCGTTGGTGGCGTTTGGCACCGGCGTGGGCGGATTCTCGCTGGAGCAGGCGGCTCGGATCGAGGTAGAGGAGGTTCGGCGGCACCTGCGCTCGAGCGGTGCGCTCGAGCGCGTGGTCTTTGCCGTGCGCGGGGCGGCTGCCTTCCAGGCGTTCAGCGGCGCGCTCAGCGCACGTTGAACTCGCTCAGACCCTCGGGCTTCTCCTCGCTCACGTCGAGCTGACGCACTTCCGCGCTGGGGGGACCGCCGCGGCAGAACACGAGCATCCGCTCAACGGCGTCAGGCACTCCCTCGAGCACCGCCTCGACGCTCCCGTCCGGGCAGTTGCGGACCCAGCCGGCGACGCCCAGACCCTGAGCCCGCTCGCGCGTCGAGTCGCGGAAGAACACTCCCTGTACCTGGCCGCGCACGCGGATCCGGCGCCGCACAAGCTCGCTTGCAGTCATTGCAAAGATTCTTGCAACTACGCACCGGGCTCGGCGGGCGCTGGCGATGCCCCTGCACACGCCGGGGTTTCCGTCCGCACCAAGCGCGATCCTCAGTTTCACATGCAAGGACTTTGGCTGTTGATCGGATTGATCCTCGGCGCCGCCGGCGCGGTGCTGCTGCTGCGCGCTCGCGTGCGCGGGCTGGGCAACGAGGCGGAGCGGGCCGGCGAGCTCGAGCGCGAACTGGTGCGAGCGCATGCCGACCTCGAGCATGAGCGCTCGCGCGCCGCAGAGCGGCTGGCCACGCTCAATGACGCCCAGGCTCGGCTGTCGGATTCGTTCAAGGCGCTCAGCGCCGAGGCGCTGCAGAAGAGCATGACGCAGCTGACGCAGCTGGCTCGGTCGCAGCTGCAGACCGCGCAGGCGGTGGCCAAGGGCGACCTCGACAAGCGCCAGAACGCGGTCGAGCAACTCGTCGGCCCGCTCAAGGAGCAGCTCGGGCGGGTGGACAGGCAGCTCGTCGCGCTCGACCAGGAACGACGGGAGATGCGCGGCCACCTCGATTCACAGTTGAAGACGCTCGCGGAAACCGGCGAGAAGCTGCGTACCGAGACCGGGGCGCTGGTCACGGCGCTCCGCAAGCCCAACGCGCGCGGTCAGTGGGGCCAGATGCAGCTGCGCAACGTGGTGGAGCTCGCCGGCATGCTGCGCCACTGCGACTTCGCCGAGCAGGCCGCCCTCGGCAGCGAGGAGTCCTCGCTGCGCCCGGATCTGATCATCAGCATGCCCGGAGGCAAGCACGTCGTCGTCGACGCAAAGGCCCCCCTGCAGGGCGTGCTCGACGCCTACGAGGCCCGCGACGAGGAGACGCGCGTTCGCCATCTCCGTGATCACGCGCGGCTCCTGCGCAAGCACGTCAAGGCCCTGTCCGACAAGGCCTATTGGTCTCAGCTCGATTCCGCCCCGGACTTCGTGGTCCTGTTCCTGCCGGGCGAGCACCTATATGGGGCCGCGCTCGAGGCTGACCCGGTGCTGCTCGAGGACGCGATGGCACAGCGAGTCCTGATCGCGACGCCCACCACGCTGCTGGCGATGCTCCGGTCGATCGGCTACGGCTGGCAGCAGGAGCGCGTGGCGGAATCCGCCCAGGCGATCTCCGACTTGGGGCGCGACCTCCACGGCCGGCTGGCCAAGCTCTCCGCTCTGATGTCCACGCTTGGCACCCGCCTCAACAGCACGGTTCGTGCCTATAACGAGACCGTGGGTTCCTACGAGGCCCGGGTGATGCCCGGAGCCAGGCGCTTCGCTGAGCACGGGGCAGTGTCCGAGGGCCGCGCGCTTCCGCAGCTCGAGCAGGTCACGGTCAGCGCCCGCACGGTTCACTCGGCGGAGGTGGAGCCGTCGAGCCCCCGTCCGGCCAGAATCGCCGAGGTGGAGCAGCTCAGCGTCGAGGGCGAGATCACCGCACGGCGCCTACGGGCGGCGGAGTAGATCCTCGCCGTCTCCCGTCTCGCCCGGGGCCGGTTCGCCCCGGGCCGGGTGGTCGCGCGTGAGCTGCGCGCGATCGTCCCACCAACGGGCCAGGTCCGCCCGCTGGTGCGGGAGTGGGTCGGCTGATGGCTTGCGCTCCTGCAGGTACGCGAGTGCCTCGTCGATCTCGACTCCCTGCTGGAGGGCTACCACTCCAGCAGCGACAACGGCTGAGCGCTGCTGCCCGGCGCGACAGTGCAGATAGGTCCGCGCGCCTTCGCTCAACCACCCGGAGACTTCCTGGACGGCGGCCTCGAGTTCGTCCGCGGGAAGGTTCCCGAAGTCGGTGAAGTGCAGGCGATGCTCGGCGATTCCCGTTGCCGACAGAGCTTCCGCCACCGCGTCACGGTCCCCGGGGCGGTACTCCTCGTCCTCCACCAGGTTGAGCACCCGCTCCACGCCCAGCCACTCGAGCATCGACACATCCTCGGCGTCCAGCGGGTAGGCGCCGATCACGAGGTTGTCGAGGATCTCCGCGAATCCGTAGGTGCGAAACCAAATCGACATGCCCAGATGATCGCGATCGTGGGGTCTGGGCGTCGCGCCACGCGATTTGGGATCTGGGCCGCCCTGAGCGCTCCCCAGTTGTACGGGCGCGCTGCCCGACTGATTGGATACCCGACCGTGACCGGCCGGCTCGCCGACAGCGTCCACCTCGCCCGCACGCTTCTCAGCGCGGGCGTGGTCCGCCCGAGCCGACCTGACCGGGTGGTTCGGGCCCTGACCGGTCTGCACCGCTGGGGTCCGACGCTGGCCGCCGGATACATCGGCGCCGCCGCTCGCTATCCGGGCGCAGACGCCGTGCGGGACGAGCTGGGAAGTCTTACCTTCGAAGCGCTTCACCATCGCAGCAATGCACTCGCCCACGGTCTGGCCCGACGCGGCGTCCGGGAGGGCGGGGCGGTGGCGATCATGTGCCGCAACCACCGCGGCTTTATCGAGGCCAGCGTCGCATGCTCCAAGCTGGGCGCGCACGCGCTCTACCTGAATACTTCATTCGCCGGGCCGCAGGTCAGAGAGGTCCTGCAACGCGAGGACCCGGTGGCCGTCGTCTACGACCAGGAGTTCTCCGACGTCGCCGCCCAGGCATGCGAGGGCCGCACGGCGTTCGTCGCCTGGAGTGAGGATCCGGCGGCGCGCCCCCATCCGTCGCTCGAGGAGCTGATCACGGAGTCTCCGGACGGCACCCCGCGGCCACCGGCCGCGCCCGGACGCACCATCATCCTCACCTCCGGTACCACCGGGCCGCCGAAGGGCGCCAACCGAGCGAGCCCCAGCTCGCTCGGACCTGCTGCGGCGCTGCTGTCCCGGATCCCCCTGAAGGCCCGTGAGCCCACCATGATCGCCGCGCCCTTGTTTCACTCCTGGGGCTTCGCGCATCTTTTCCTGAGTACGGCGCTCGCATCCACACTGGTGCTGCGGCGGCGCTTTGACCCGCGGCAGACCCTGCTCGCCATCGACCGCGAGGGCGCGACCGCGCTGATCGTCGTGCCCGTCATGCTGCAGCGGATCCTCGAGCTGGGAAGGTCCGAGCTGTCCGCTCACGACAACTCCTCGCTGCGCGTGATCGCCTCGAGCGGGTCAGCCCTACCCGGTCTACTGGCGCAACACATGATGGACGCGCTGGGGGAGAAGCTCTACAACCTCTACGGCTCGACCGAAGTCGCCTGGGCGACGATCGCCACGCCCGAGGATCTGCGCGCCGCACCGGGAACCGCCGGCCGGCCGCCCCGCGGGACGGTGGTGAAGATCCTCGATCCGCAGTGGCGGGAGCTGCCGCCGGAGACGAGCGGTCTGATCTTCGTCGGCAACGAGCTCTTGTTCGAGGGCTACACGGGCGGTGGCGACAAAGTGCGCTTCGGCACCCTGATGGCCACCGGCGATGTCGGCCACTTCGACTCCGACGGTCGGCTGTTCGTCGACGGACGCGACGACGACATGATCGTCTCCGGC
>CAXMLR010000087.1:0-7330 GCA_964194275.1 uncultured Solirubrobacterales bacterium | reverse complement strand
AATTGTTGATCAGCGGATAGTTCCAGGGACCGATCACGCCCACCACGCCGTAGGGCAGATACCGGTTGACGACTTTGCGACCGAGCAAGAGCGGCGAGTGCGGGCGCTCATGTTCGTCGGCGAGCCACTTGGGAGCCTTCTTGGCCCAAAATCCCAGCGCATCAGCGCAATAGAAGATCTCCAGCTGAGCGTCCTCGTAGGGCTTGCCGTTCTCATCGCTCAGCGTACGAATCACACGCTTGCGGTTCTGGACGAGCCACCTGCGCATGTCGCGCAGCAGTGCGCCGCGGCCTCGGAAGCCGAGCGCGTCCCATTCGGGCTGGGCTGCGCGCGCTCGGTCGACCAGCTCAAGCGTTCCCTTGCGATCGAGGGAAGGAAGCTCCGCGATCTGAGCTCCGGTCGCCGGGTTATCCACCTTCAGCGTCCGTGCGGGTCCCGCTGTGCTGCGGTGCTGCTCGTGCCGTTGCTCGGTGGTCGCCATCGGTCTGCCTCCTAGGTGGATACTCGTGCGCGCACATCAAAGCCTAGGGGTACTGCGCGAGCGAGGGGGCGTCGGCTGAGCCCGGGCGCCCCGCGCATAGACTCCGGGGCTCGTGAGCTCCGGCCTTTGGTACAGCGTGCGCATCCAGCTGCGGTGGCGAGACCTGGACATGCTCGGCCAGCTCAATCAGGCCGTCTATCACCGGGCGGTGCGCAAGGACCACGGCGAGGTTGAGATAGTCGTGCGACGAGCGCAGGTCGGGAACGTCGAGTCTCCAGCTTGAGCACGTGGTGAGGCTGCCCGACGGCGGCCTGGCGGCATCGGGAAAGACAGTCCTTGTCGCGTGGGATCGCGTGAACCGGGCAAGCGGGCGCTACCGGAAGCCGAGCTGACGGCGCTCGCGTAAACCGGGGTCCTCCCGCCGTATGCTCGTTGGACGCCTTACAGCTTTCTTACCTCATCTTTCGTCTCTGACCCTGTCGCGCGCTGAGCAATGGCGCGCGAACGTGATGCCGTGAGCGGGGGCCCGACCGAACCAGAGGAGTCGGTCGGCGCACGACGGTCGCTCCTACGCGGCGGCCAGCTGGTGGTTACGCTGCTGATCGTGGGCGTGTGCGCTGGCCTGCTGATCTACGTGGCGCCGCCCGCCGAAGTAGTGGGCCAGCTCGGGGACATGAACCTGGCCTGGGTGGGGGGCGTGGTGGTGCTCGAGTTCGCCTCTTGCCTTGGCTACGTGTTGGTGTTCCGCCGGTTGTTCCCGGAGCCGGCGCCCTCACCCGCGCGCCGGCTGGCTTGGATCGGGATGGGTGCCGGCGCGGTACTGCCCGGGGGCAACTTCTGCTCCGCCGCGGCGACCGGCTGGCTGCTGCGCCGAAGCGGATTGACTCGTCTTCAGCTCCTCACACGTTGCTCGACGCTCGTGTGCCTGTTGATCGCCGTCAACCTGGTCACCGCGGTGGCGAGTGGATTGCTGCTGCTGATTCAGTTGGTGACGGGGCCGCACGACCTCGAGCACACCGCACTCCCGATGGGCGTCTGCGCTGGGCTCCTTGTGCTGATGTGGGCCTGTGGTGCGCTGATTCGCCGACGTGGAGAGCGCGCCCCCCGCGCGCTGAGCGCCATCGGAGAAGGCGTCGACGGGGCCTGGAAGGCCGTCGGCCGCGCACACTGGAGACTCCTCGGCGCGGCAGGCTACGTCTGCTTTGACATGGCCGCGCTTTGGGCGGCCTGCAAGGCGACCGGAAATCCGATCGGCCTCCCTGCCGTCGTGCTGGCCTACGAGATCGGCTACCTCGCCACCCTCATCCCGGTCCCCGCCGGCATTGGCGTTCTCGACACCGGTCTGGTGGCGACGCTCGTCCTCTACGGGGTTCGCCCAGCTGCTGCCGTGGGGGCGGTGCTCGTCTACCACGCAGTCGCGGTCTGGTTGCCGGGTCTCGGCGGACTGGCGGCGTGGCTACCGGGCCGCCGCGAGCGTCGTCGCTCCGCGGCGGGGGCCGGGCTCGGTACCGCCGTTCGTCCGGCGGACGCACAGCCGGTGGTTTCCTGAGCGCCGTCGAACGCGAGCGCGGCTACTGGTAGTCCCGCTTCAGCGATGTGGGGCGCAAACGCCTGAGGACGTGAGCCGTCGTAAGCACGGTGGCGCACTCTCACCGGAGGTCTGTGGCGGTGAACCGCATCAGTTCGTCGGCGGTCACCTCATTGCCCTCGCACTCCGGGTCGTTTCGCTCGTCCCAGCTCGGATGGTTGAAGCCGTTCTGGAGTTCGACGACGACTAGTGCCTTCGGCTCCAGCCAGTCGCCTGCCGCCTCGTCGGGAATTTCAACCCGCGAGCCTCGCCACCGCGTCCGGCACGCCGACCCGGGCGGAGGGGTATCGGGGCTGCCATCCGAGTTCATGCTTGATCCGCTGATTCGAGCTTCTGGCTGAGCGCACAACCGCGCGCACCGGGCCGTCGCCTGCCACCCGGCGCGCGAGCCAGGCGGGAATCCGTCTCGGCCGGCCCACGCCGAGTGCGGTTGCCGTGGCCGCGACAAAGTCGAAGTAGGTGATCGGCTCGTCATCCACGACGTGGTACACGGCGCCGTCGCGCGCGTGTTCCGCGGCGGCCACGCATGCTGCTGCAACATCCGCGACGTGAACCACGTCCCACCAGTTCCGGCCCGATCCGATGACGGCGAAGCGTCCCGGCTGGCGAAGTCGCTTGACGATCTCCTCGGCGTACCAGCCACCGGGTCCGTAGACGTGGCTTGGGCGGATGATGACGCTCGGGACGTCCGAGTTGCGTACGAGCAGCTCCCCATGTTGCTTTGACCGGCCGTACGCCGTTTCGACGGGTAACGACGAGTCTTCATCGAGCACCGCGCCGTCTGCGTCGCCGGTCACGACCGTGGACGCAAAGACAAATCGCACTCCGTCGATCGCCTGGCAGGCCTCGAGCAGCCGACGGGTACCGGCGACGTTGACTTCGTCGATCTTCCTGGGGTCACGCTGCGTGGCGATCTCGGCCGCGAGGTGGATCACCCGGTCAGGCATCGCGTCCGCCAGGATCCGTTGCAGGTGCTCGCGCTCGCTCAGGTCGCCGCCGGCGGCGGCGGTCCCCGGTGGTTGCGAGCCAGGTCGCCTCACCAGGGCGGTGACCTGGTGGCCCTGGGCCAGCAACTCGGCACAGACGGCGTGACCGAGAAATCCGCTGGCGCCGGTGACGAACGCCTTCACGGCCGCGATCCTACGGGATGCTGGCTGCCGCACACGCGCGCAGGTGGGTACGGGTCGCTCAGCGGTGCTCGACGGCGAGTCGAACGCCAAGGCTGACGAGCGCGATGCCGGTGATGCGGTCGATCGCGGCTTTGATCGCCGGGCGGGTGAGTAGGTCTGAGATCCTTGCCGCCACCAGCGCGTAGCCCGACAGCCAGACCAGGGTTATCAGTACGAACAGCCCGCCGAGCAGGAGACAGGGCAGTAGTACCGATTCTCGTGATGAGACGAACTGGGGCAGCAGACTCGTGAAGAACACAGCGATCTTCGGGTTCACGAGATTGCTCACGAGGCCTTGCCGGAACCCGAAACGGACGCCTGCTCGCCGCCCGGCATCGCCGGCGTCCGGCGGTGCATACGGAGGCCGGCGTCGGGCGGCGCGTAATGCCTGCACGCCGAGCCAGATCAGATACACCGCCCCGGCCAGCTTCAGGACGGTGAACGCCACCGCGGACTCCCGCACCAGCGCAGCGACTCCGAACGCCGCGGCGCCTGTCCAGATCAGCAGCCCCGCGTTGACCCCCAGCGAGGTACCGAGAGCGGCACGACGTCCGTGGAGCACTGCGTTCTTGGTCACCAGCACGGTGTCCGGCCCCGGCGCCACGATCACCACGAGCGCGATCCCTAGGAACGCCCACAGATGAATGCTCATCGCAACAGCGTCCCACGCCGCGCAAGCGTGACCTGGCTACCCGGTTCGCGCATGCGCATCGAAGTGGGCTCGGGCCCGTTCGATCAGGGCGGAACTTCTGCACCTTGCTCCGTTGCCGTGGTGGGCAGCTGATCGGCGCGCAGGTAGATCACGTGTGCCCGGACCTTGAAGCGTGGGAGGCGCTCGCGACACTGCCTGCTCAGCTCCTTCGGGTCGGGCCGCTCCCCGCCCTCGCGCACTAGCCCGATGTTCGCCACCCAGCCCAGGCGCCGCCCACCTCGCCCGGCCGCTCGTCTGGCAGGCAGACCAGGTAGGCCTGGGCGCGGCCGGTGTTCGGTCAGGTTCTTCTCCACCTCCTTCGGCACGACCCGCCCCCCGCTGCACCTATAGAGCTCCCTGCTGCGCCCGGTCAGGAACAGAGAGCTCTCGGCCGCGTCGATCCGAGGGCGCTA
This sequence comes from uncultured Solirubrobacterales bacterium, assembly GCA_964194275.1. Taxonomy (GTDB): domain Bacteria; phylum Actinomycetota; class Thermoleophilia; order Solirubrobacterales; family Solirubrobacteraceae; genus Palsa-465. The sequence continues at coordinate 2,988 of CAXMLR010000087.1, read as the reverse complement.
CGAGACCGTTCTGATCGCGACGCTCAGCCGCCGGGCGGTTCGAGCAGGGCGCCCAGGTCGTCGACGATCGCGTCCGCATCGCGAAGCTCCTCGTCGGCATGCGTGGTGCGGACCGCGAGCACGCGAGCGCCCGCGGCGTGCCCGGCGACGATGCCGGCCGGCGCGTCCTCGAGGACCAGGCAGCGGTGGGAGGGGACGCCGAGGCGCTGGGCGCCCAGGCGGAAGCACTCGGGGTCCGGCTTGCCGCGGCGCACGTCGTCGTAGCTGATGATGTGCGCAGGCGCCGCGAGGGCAGCAGCCGCCAGCCGCACCGAGGCGAGCGCCGACGAGCAGGACGTCACGATCGCCAGAGGCCAGCCGGAGCGAAGGATCGCTTCGGCTCCAGGGAGCGCGCGGACGCCGGCAGTATCGTGAAGCTCGGAGTATTCGACCGCCGCCGCCTCCTCGGCCTGGCGCGCCGGAGGAGCCAGGTCAGCGACGGTCTCCCCCGATGGTCGTCCCTGCGCGTGGCGGATGACCGCCTGGGGGTCGAGTCCGAGCCGGACGGCGAACGCCGACCAAGCCCGAGCGACGGGGGCGGTCGAGTCCACCAGGGTTCCGTCGAGGTCGATCAAGAGTGCGTCGGCCCCGGCGAGCAGGGGATGGGGCATCACGGAGTGGCCTGCGCGCGGCAGCGGCCGAACGCTCCTGCCGCGGAGTCGGCGGCGGCGACCGCTCGGACGGGCTCGGCGGATGCCGGGGCTACGAGGGCGACTCCGGCCCAGAGGAGGATCGCCGCCACCGGCAGATGGGGCAACGGGGCCATTCCCGAGACGTCGACGAAAAACACGACGGTGATGGCCAGACGAGCCCGGCTCACGCCCGGATCACCTGAATTCCGGCCCTAAGGTACGGTCTCAGCTCATCGTCGTCCACCCCGGAGTCGGTGACCAGGTGGGTTACCGCGTCCAGAGGCGAGACCACGAACGGCATCCCGGTGCCAAGCTTCTCCCGGTCGGCGAGCGCCACGACCTCGGCTGCGTTCTCGATCATCGCCGCCTTGACATGGCGCTCTTCGATGTCGGGGACGCTGACGCCGATCGTCGGATGAAGGCCGCAGACGCCCAGGAAGACCAGATCGGCCCGGATCGCGCGGAGCGCGGACACCGTTTCGGCGCCGACCGTGACCAGCGCGCCGGGCCGCAGCGATCCGCCGATCACCACCACCTCCAAGCCGCCGCGATCGGCGAGGGCAATCGCGATCGGGGGGCACGTCGTGACGACGGTCGCCCGGAGCACCGGGTTCAGGGCGCGTGCGACCTCAAGCGTCGTGGTGCCAGCGTCGATCACGATCACCTGCCCATCGCGTGCCAGCTGCGCAGCCCTCCGGGCGATCGACTGCTTCGCTCCCGCTGAGCGCCCGGCGCGCTGGGCGAACGAACCCCCGACCCCGTGCTGGGGCAATGCTCCGCCGTGAACCCGGCGCAGGAGTCCCGCGTCATCGAGTTCCCGCAGATCGCGACGGATCGTGTCGACGGAGCAGCCAAGCTCGTCGCACAGATCGGTGGCAAGCACCCGGCCAGCGGACCGCAGGCGCTCGAGAATGACCGTATGGCGCTCGTCACGCAGCATCTGCATGATTTTACCCGTTGATGCACGAACATGCATCAACACACTGTCCTCGGCAGGGAGCGCGCCCGGGGCCCGCGGCCCTACGAGTGGGCGTGCGCCGCGACGGCGAGCAGCGCCTCGCGGACGGTCCGCAGGATGGGGTGCTCCTCCGCGCCGCGTCGATAGGCGAGGAACAGGTGCCGACACGGCGGCTCGTCGGCGAGCGGCCGGATCGTGACGCCCGGCGGGGGCTCGTCCTGGGCAAGTCGCGGCACGCATGCCCCGCCGAGCCCGACACTCACCAACGCCATCACTGCGGTCCAATCACCGCACCGGTAGGCGAAGCCGGGGTGAACCCGGCCGCCGCGCAGCCGATGCGGATGACGTCGTCGCACGACCAACCCCGCGGCGGGGCCACGAACGGCTCACCAGGCGAGCGCCGCGAGCGGGATCGCCCGCTTGAGGGCGAGTCGGTGGCCATCCGCCAGCGCGATGTCGAGGACATCACGCATCAGCTCGACCCGGGTGAACCGCTCGGCTGATTGGAACTTCGGCTGTCGGGCGGCCACGGGTCCACGGAAGACACTTGGGTAGTGCCAGATCAAGGCGGCGCAAAGCTGCACCGCGGCGCAGCGGATCCCGTTGCCGGCCGAGCAGGGGTTCGCCTCCCTGACGACGCCTCGGTTGACCTTTGAGCGAGCCTGGAGATCCACGTCATGACCGCCCACCGGAGGCGAGCCGAGCCCGAGCCGACCCGAGCCGGCGGCAAAAGGAGCATGATGTCTGCCGTGCCGTTTCGGATCATCAGTCCCAGCCAGTTCGAGTGGATAACGCGCCCTCATGCCCCCGGGGAACCGGCCCGCCACGTCGCCGAGCTCAGCCAGCTGGCCGACTTTGCCCACACCCGCGCCAACCTGTGGCGCTACGAGCCGGGGGCGCAGGGCCGCCGCCACAGGCACAGGTTCCAGGAAGAGACCTTCGTCGTCCTGGCCGGAACATTGTCGATCTACGTCGGCGAGCCGCCCGAGCGTCATGACGTGCCGGCGACCGGGCTGATTCACATCGAGCCCGCCACCCCACTGCAATCAGTCAACCACGGCGAGGAAGATCTGCTCGTCTACGTCTATGGCACCCCGCCCGAAGACGAGAACGCCGAGCTGCTCGCCTCGGCGGTGTAGCGAGCGCACCGCTCGCGCCGCTCAACCAAGTAGTTGGCATGCAAAATAGTTGATGGTGGAAAGCTTTTGCTAAGTTGTAGGTATGAGCGATCCGCCGGCCATTGAGACCGAACAGTTGGTGCGCGAATTCCGCATGGGGCTGCGCGCGGTCGACGGCATCGATCTCGCGGTCTCGCCCGGGGAGATCTATGGCTTCCTCGGCCCCAACGGGGCCGGCAAG
>CAXMLR010000086.1:0-5485 GCA_964194275.1 uncultured Solirubrobacterales bacterium | reverse complement strand
CCCATGAAGCGCTTGATCGAGAAGACGGTGTTCTGCGGGTTGGTCACCGCTTGGCGCTTGGCCACGGTGCCGACGAGCCGCTCGCCCGACGCCGCGAATGCCACGACAGAGGGCGTTGTCCGCCCGCCTTCGGCATTCTCGACTACGGTCGGCTCGCCGCCCTCGAGCACGGCCATGCAGCTATTGGTCGTACCCAGGTCAATTCCGATCGTTTTTCCCATGTTCGTTCTGCTCCTCTGCGTTCGTCAAAATCTAAGCGTCAGCGTAGCAGATGTGTGGCGGAGCCCAGACGCTCGCGCGGGTCGAGCGTCCAACCTCCCGCGCCGACGGACCCGCGCCCGGGCTGGGCTCGCCGGCCAGACCGAGGTGTTCCCTCACCCGACCGTGCCGGCGCTGGGGCAGAGGCGGCGCAGGGCGCAGTCGGGGCACGCGGGGCGGCGGGCGTGGCAGGTGCGGCGGCCGTGCCTCAACAGGTTGATGTGGAACTCGAGTTCCTGGCCCGGCGGAGTCAGGGCGAGCATCGTGTCGTGGTTCTCCTCGAAGGACGCACCCGGACGGAACAGGGCCAAGCGCGTGCCCACGCGGGAGACGTGGGTGTCGACGGGAACCTCACGCATGCCCAGCGCGAACAGCAACACGCAGGCTGCGGTCTTGCGTCCCACCCCCGGGAGGGAGGTCAGGTATGCCTGTGCCTCCGTAACCGGCTGGCTAGCCAGCCAATCAAGCGAGAGAGCGCCGCCGGGGTGCTCGGAGTCGCTGATCGCCCTCAGGATCTGCTTGATCCGCGCCGACTTGACCTTCGAGATCCCGCCCGGCCGAATTGCCTGCTCGATCTCGTCGACCGGCGCGTCGCGCACCGCGATCCAGTCGTCGAAGCGCTCCCGCAGGGCCAAGTACGCGACGTCTCGATTGCGGTCGTTGGTCGACTGGGAGAGCACCGTGAGCACAAGCTCTGCGATCGGGTGGCCGTGGGCCTCTTCCCGAGGGATCCCGTAGACCAGCCGCATCCGGTCACGAATCGCCCTGACCCGGCGGGGAGGAGGACGCCGCCACGCCGCACCGCTACTCAAGCGCGCCCCAGCGCTCGCACGCTCGGGCCGAACGGACCACAGCCTCTCCCAGACCGGCCGCGACCGCGGACGGATAGAAGCCCGTCACGGCCAGCCGCCCGAGCAGGAAGCCCATCAGCACGTCACCCGCGCCGATCGTGCTCAGCACGTCCGCGGGACCGCCCGGCGCATCGGCTCCCAGCTCCCCGCGCAGCATCGCCCCGCCGGAGCCGAGGGTGATCACCACCATCCGGGCGCCTGCCTTGGTCAGCGCGAGTGCGGCGCCCTCAGGATCTCCCTCGCCCGTCATCAGCTCGGCCTCGGCCTGGTTGCAGCGCACCAGCAACGCGCCGGGGACGCAGGCGTTGGCGCTGGCGGCCGCGTCGGCATGGGAGCCCCAGCGGTGCAGGCGAAGATTCGGATCGAAGATCACGGGTCGCTCGAGCTCGAGAGCAAGTTCACGTGCGTGCATCGTCACCGCCCTTTCCTCGCCCCCGACCATCGTGTTGGAACTGAAGAACAGCGCCGCGGAAGCTTCGAGCGCGGCCTCGAGTTTGCTTCCGAGGGCGTGCACGATGGTGGCGATCGTCTCGCCGTAGATCTGATAGCGCGCCTCGCCGGCGTCGTTGACGGCCACGACCGCGACGGGCGTCTGGCGACCCTCGATCAGTCCGAACAGGGAAATATCGACTCCCTCATCCTCCAGGCGATCGCGCAGCCAGTGGCCCCAGTCATCCTCACCGGCCCCTCCCGCCAGGGCGACGTGGGCGCCGGCCCGGGCCGCCACGACGGCCGTGTTGGCGACAGCGCCGCCGAAATGCGGGACGAAGGCCGGCGCCTGCGAGAGACCGTCGACCGGCTGCTCGCAGATCAGGTCCACCAGCGCCTCCCCGAGGCACAGGACGCGGGTGGGTGGCGAGGGCGCCTGGCGTTCGCGAGTGGTACTCATGGCGGGGACGTTATCCTCGCCGACGGGTGCGCGTCGACGAGTACACGACTGAACTCGCCGGATCGCCCGTCTTCTACCGAACCGCCACAAGGCCCGACCAGCGCGCCCCGGTGGGGGGAGCCGTCCCGCTCTACCTGCACGGGATTCCCACCAGCTCGGACGACTGGGTCCCAGCGCTGGAGCGCACGGGTGGTGTGGCACCGGACCTTCCCGGCTTCGGACGTACCGGTAAGGGCGGCCAGCTCGACCTCTCGCTCGAGGGTCACGCAGCCTTCGTCGGAGCGCTGCTGACGGCGCTCGAGATCGAACGCGTGCAGCTGGTGGTTCACGACTGGGGGGCAGCGGGTGCGCTGGTGTTCGCCCAGCGCCACCCTCAGCGGGTGGAGCGGATCGTCCTCTGCAACGCCGTGCCCTTGATCAGGGGCTTCCGCTGGCCCGGTCTGGCACGCGTCTGGCGACGGCCGGTGCTGGGCGAGCTCGCCATGGGCAGCGTCAATCGCTGGCTGCTGGCCCGCTATCTGCGGCGCGGGAGCGCACGCGAGGAGAGTTGGCCGGACCTGCGGATCGACGCCGTCTGGGAGCAGTTCGATCAGGGGACGCAGCGGGCGATCCTCCGACTGCATCGCGACGCGGATGAGCACACGATGGCCGCGGCGGGTGCCGGCCTGAGTGGCCTGGCGATGCCCGCTCTGGTGCTGTGGGGTGAGCTCGATCCGTGGCTGCCAAGCTCGTGCGGCCAGGCGTATGCGGGCGCGCTGGCGAACGCCGCGTTCGAACCGATCCCCGCGGCCGGGCATTGGCCGTGGCTCGACCGTCCGGAGCTGCTCGAGCGGATCGCGGCATTCCTGGACGGCGACGCGTGACACTCGGGCCCAAGCGAGTCGTACCGACAGCCGTCGCCGCCGTGCTGGCCCTTGCCTACGTGATCGTCTCCCCTCCGAGCCTCGATCTCGCGGCGCACCTGTTCCGGGCAAAGCTGTTCGGCGCCGAGGGCTTCGGCCTGTGGAACAACTGGTGGTACTCCGGGCATCACGTTCCCGGCTACAGCGTCCTGTTTCCGCCGGCGGCGTGGCTGCTGACGCCCCAGGTGGCGGGTGCTCTTGCCGCGGTCGCCACGGCGGCGCTGTTCGAGTCGCTGGCCTGGCGCCAGTTCGGCGAGCAGGCGTGGCTCGGCGCGCTGTGGTTCGGCGCCGCGACCGCCACCGATCTGTTCACCGGACGCCTGACGTTCGCGTTCGGACTGCTACCCGCGGTGGCCACCGCGGTCGCCCTTCAGCGCCGACGGCCGGTGGTGGGCGCAACCCTCGCGGTGCTGACGGCGCTCGCCAGTCCCGTCGCGGCGCTGTTCGCGGCACTGGCCGGTGCGGCCTACGCCATCGGGCGACTGATCGGCGATCACGACCGGCGCGCGGTGGCTGCGGGGGCCGGCGTGGTGGTGGCGGCGCTGGTCCCGGTGCTGATCCTCGCGGTAGCGTTCCCGGAGGGGGGAACCGAGCCGTTTACGTTCCCGGTACTGTGGCCGATCCTGCTGATCGCCGGGTTCTCGCTGGCCGCGCTGCCGAAGGACGCGCTGGTCCTGCGCACCGGCATCGTGCTGTATGTGCTCGGCTGTCTGGGCTCATACGCCGTGCCCTCCCCGGTCGGTAGCAACGCCTCGCGGCTGGCCCCGCTGCTGGCCGGTCCGCTCGCCGCCCTGCTGTGGTGGCGACGGCGGACTGCGTGGCTGCTGGCGGTAGCGCTGCCGCTCCTCTACATCCAGTGGCAGGCCCCGGTCCGGGACGTTCGCACGTCCGCCAACGATCCCTCGGACAAGGCGGCCTACTGGAAGCCGCTGCTGTCGTTCCTCAGCCGGCAGGGCGGCCCGCCGTTCCGCGTCGAGGTCCCGTTCACCCAGTTCCACTTCGAGGCCTACCACCTGGCCCCACGGTTTCCGATCGCCCGGGGCTGGGAGCGCCAGGTCGACATCGAGGACAACCATCTGTTCTACGACAGCGTGCTGACGGCGGCGCGCTACGAGCAATGGCTGCACCAGGTGGCGGTCCGCTTCGTGGCCGTCGCCGATGTGCATCTCGACTATGCCGGCCGGCAGGAGAACGCTCTGATCGCTCGCGGTCTTCCGTACCTGCGTCCGGTGATGCGCTCAGCCCACTGGCAGGTCTACGCGGTGCGCGCTCCCACTCCGATCGTGAGCGGCGCCGGCACCCTGCGGGCAGTCGGGCCAAATTCGCTCAGCCTCCTGGCGACCCGCCCCGGGCGCGCGCTCGTCCGCGTTCACTTCACGCCCTATTGGGCCCTCGGCCAGGGCTCTGGATGCGTCTCGCCGGCGGGTGAGTTCACCGCGTTGACGCTGCAACACCCCGGGCCGGTGAAGCTGGTGATCTCGTTTGCGCCGGGACGCATCGGGGCACGGTCAGCGCGTTGCAGCTGAGGGCTGCGCTGCCCGCGTCGATAGGATGCCTGGCTGCCATGGGGCCTAGATTTCGAATTATTGAGGCGCGCGTTCTGCCGCGAGGCTGGGGCGACGTGGTGCGCCAACTGCTCCTGGTGTTCGCCGCCTACGCGCTCTACGAGGTGGTTCGCGCACTCGCCTACGGCAGCGCGATCACCCCAGGTTATAAGCCGTTCGGCGACGGCCAACGGATCATCGACCTCGAGCGGACGCTGCACGTGTTCATCGAGCCGAGCATTCAGGCGTGGGTGGTCAGCAAGCACTGGCTGACCGACATCGCGGCCTGGATCTACCTCAACGCCCACGACTTTGTCACGCTCGGCGTGCTGGTGTTCATCTACGTACGCCACAACGAACGCTTCTACTTCGTCCGCAACGTGTTCATCGTCGCGATGGTGATCGCGTTGGTGTGCTACGCCGTCTACCCGACGGCGCCGCCCCGCCTGTTTCAAGAGTGGGGCTTCACCGACACGATCCAGAGGTTCACCGGAATCACCGTCGAGAAGGGGCCCTCGAGCGCGCTCCTGAACCTCTATGCCGCGGTCCCCTCGATGCACGTCTGCTTCGCGATGCTGGTCGGCGGTTCGATGTTCAGGCTGGTGCGCCGGCGCGCGCTGCGGTTCGCCTGGCTGCTGTACCCGCTACTGATCAGCTTCGTGGTGATCGCCACCGGCAACCACTACCTGACCGACGTGTTCCTCGGCGGCCTGACCGCGGCGGGCTCGTGGGTGCTGGCCGATCGCCTGCTCGCCCGAGCCCGACCGGACGCGTGGGCGTTCGGGCAGGCCGCGGCGTAGCCATGCCCGAGCCCTCGCCCATGCCCACCCGGGAGGCGCGCCGCCCTCGGCCGGGACGGGACGGTCCGAGCACCCAGGCTCTCGTCCGCGACCGCCTGATCGAGTCGCGGCTGACGCCCAACGCGATCTCGCTGACCGGCTTCGCGCTCAACCTAGCGGCTGCGGGACTGGTCGTCGGTCGCCTGTTCTTCCTGGCCGGGGTCGCGTTCATCATCGGGTCGATCATGGACACGCTCGACGG
>CAXMLR010000085.1:0-3032 GCA_964194275.1 uncultured Solirubrobacterales bacterium | reverse complement strand
GCTGCTGCTCTGCGCCGGCGGGGTCGCGCTCGCGGCCGCGTTGGGCCGACTGGCCGCCCGCCGCGTGCTGGCGCCGCTGGCCGAGGTGGCTCAGACGGCGGAGCGGATCGGCGAGACCGACGATCTGTCCACGCGGCTGCGGATCCACGCTGACGACGAGGTCGGGCAGCTGGCCGGCCGCTTCAACCACATGCTCGAGCGCCTTCAGGGCTCGCGTGGAGCGCTCGACGAATCCGTCCGGGCGCAGCGGCAACTGGTGGCTGACGCCTCCCACGAGCTACGGACGCCAGTAACGAGCCTGCGCACCAACATCGAGGTACTGCTGCAAAGCGGGGCGCTCGGTGAGGAGGACCGCCGGCGCCTGCTCGACGACATGGTCGAGCAGAGCGAGGAGCTAAGCGCGCTCGTGAGCGATCTGATCGAGCTGGCGCGAGGTGATCTCCCGCCCGAGTCGACCGAAGACACGAGGCTCGACCGCATCGTCGAGGAGTCGCTGACGCGCTCGCGGCGCAATGCCCCCGGGGTTGAGTTTCGCTCGTCGCTGACGCCGGTCGTGGTCGAAGGTGTGCCCGAGCGGCTGGGCCGGGCGATCAACAATCTGCTGGACAACGCGGCGCGTCACTCACCTCCAGCGGGCCCGGTCGAGGTCGTGGTCGATGGCGAGGGCGTCCGGGTCCGCGACCATGGCTCCGGGGTCTCCGACGAGGACCTTCCGTACGTGTTCGACCGGTTCTTCCGGGGCGCCAACTCCCGCGGGCGCCAGGGGAGCGGCCTGGGGTTGGCGATCGTTCGACAGGTCGCTCTCCAGCACGGAGGATCGGTGTCAGCGGTAAATGCCGCAGACGGCGGGGCGATCTTCAGCTTGCAGCTGCCGACCGTCCTGGCGCCAGAGGCGAAGCTCAGTGCCGCGGAGCGGGTGGGCGCGCGATCCGAGCCTGCCGGGCACTGAGGAAGCGCTTGCGCAGCAGCCAGAACACGGCTCCGTACACCGGGACCACGGCGAGCAGCACGATTGACCGCTGCCGCGGCTGTCCGAACACCAGAACGACCACGATTCCGGCTGCGACAGCCGGGATCGCCGCGAGCAGGGAGGCGTGGGAGCGAAAGCCGGAGAAGTGCTCCCGGGCCGTCACCTCAACGACGCCGAGCGTGCAGACGACCAGTCCCACCACCAGTGCTGCGCCGCCACCTTGGATCACTCCCACGACCGCACCGATCGCGCCGACGAAGATCGCGATCTCGGAGATCGGCAGTCCGCCGAAGGGGCTCGGCGGCCGTTCGCCCTCGGTCCCGAGCTGGCGTCGCGCGCGGCGCTGCTGGTTCTTCTGGACGGCCTTCCGCTGCGCCAGCTGCTCGGCCCGCTGCTCGCGCCGGGGCGAGGCGACCGCGCGAGGCGCCGCACCAGGCTTGTGCCGCTTGCGTGAACGTCGTTTTGACTTCTGCCCCGCCACGGCCCGGGAGGATAGTGACGAAGCTCACGCGACCACGCAGCTCGTCCCCACACTAGAGTTGGCGGGATGAGCGCCCAGAGGCCGCTCGAGTTGATTCTGGCTCGCAATCTCCTGGCGAGCATCTCGACGCCTGCGTTACTCGTCGGCGACCTCGGGATGCTCCTGTATTACAACGAGGCGGCGGCGGTTATGCTCGGAAAGCGCTTCGAGGAAAGCGGCCGCATGGCCGCCGAGGAGTGGACGAGCCAATTCGGGCCGTTCGGCGCCGACGGCAAGCCGCTGCCCTACGACGGAATTCCCGCCACTGTTGCCGTGCGTAAGAACCAGCCCTTTCACGGCGTGTTCAGGGTCGGTACCCCACGCGGCCACGAGGACGTCGCCGCCAGCGCCATTCCGATCGTCGGCCCAGGCGGCTCGAGCGGAGCAATCGTGTTTTTCTGGCCCGTATCGGACAACCCGGAGGGAGAGAGCAAATGAGGATCAAGGTATGGGGAGCCCGCGGGTCGATTCCCGCTCCGGGGCCCGAGACGATGCGCTACGGCGGGAATACCTCGTGCATCGAGGTGACCCTGTCGGACGGGAGCACGCTGATCCTCGATGCCGGGACGGGCATCCGCAACCTGGGGCTGGCCCTGCCGCGGGTCGAGCAGCCGATTCACATCCTGCTGACGCACCTGCATCTCGATCACATCCAGGGGCTGATGTTCTTCGCGCCCGCGTTCCGCCCGGAGTCCGAGATCCTGATCTGGGGCCCCGCTTCACGCGAGGCATCACTGCGTGACCGGGTGGCGCGGTACATCTCAGCCCCGCTGGCGCCGGTTGAGGTGCGAGAGCTGCCGTCGCTCGTCTCCTTCAAGGAGGCCGAGACGGTCGAGTGGGAGATCGGTCCGGCCAAGGTCCGCGCACAGGCCGTCAACCACCGCGGACCTACGCTTGGTTACCGGATCGAGGACGAGGGCACCACGCTGTGTTACATCCCCGATCACGAACCCGGGCTCGGGGCGCCGCTGGCCGAGCTCGACGAGGATTGGATCTCGGGCTTCGAGCTCGCACGCGGCGCGTCGCTCTTGATCCACGACTGCCAGTACACCGATCAGGAGTACCCGAACCACGTTGGCTGGGGTCACTCGCCACTGTCCGACGCGCTCGCCTTCGGCTATCGGGTGGCCGCTCAGCGGATGCTGCTGTTCCACCACGATCCGCTTCACAGCGACGATTTCCTGGACAGCTTCTGCGGGGACGTGGCGACCGGGTGGCAGGAGCTCGGCGGCCGAGCGGAGGACGTCGAGCTCGCCACCGAGCGACGTGAGATGAGGATCCTCAGTCAGCCGGCGCACGCGGCGTAGTCGTTTCGTGTCGGTGCTCGCGCGGCGGCGGTCGTCCGTGACCGCGGTCCTCTTCGTCGTGCTAGCGGCCATGGCGGTCGATGGCTGCGGAGATGGTCGACCGGCGCCTGAGGCGGGCAGCCACCTTGCACCGGATCTGCTGCCGCTGCGCGTCGGTCGCTCCACCGCCTACCGGCTGCCCGCCACCGGTGCCGCGGCGAAGCGGCGCCTGCCGATCTCGGGCTTGCACTGCCGT
>CAXMLR010000084.1:0-2146 GCA_964194275.1 uncultured Solirubrobacterales bacterium | reverse complement strand
CTCGTAGATACGGCAGGCGAATCGCTCCGGGGTCGGACGATCTCCTTCCACTCGTGCCCAGTCGCGGACCGCGCGGGCGGCCGCGGGAAGGTTGCCGGCCTGCCAGAACGCGACGGTCAGCAGCCTCAGCACGGCGGGGTTGGCGGGCTCCGCGTCACGCGCATAGATGAGACGTTGCGCGGCCAGGGCCGCGTTACCCTCCGCGAGCGCGTGCTGCGCGGCGGTCATAAAGCGCTGCACCCGGTCCGCACCGGCGTCGGGCTTGGAGAAGTCGACGAACTGAAGCGATCCCGCCGGCACGGTGCGGATCCCCACCGAGAAAGTCAGCCTCGCCCACTGCTGGACGTCGTCCCCATCGCCTGAGAAATAGATGCCGGTCACCGTTCCGACGCCCCACTCCGGGTACGACAGACAGCGGGCATAACGGTGCACGACCGAGTGGTCGGGAACGCGTGAGCCGAACGGGTCGTGCGTGGCGCGCTCGTGGGCGGCAGCGCGCTTGCGCTGCTCCTCCTCGTAGGCCCGTCTTCCCGCTTCCTCACGCGCGCGGCGCGTGGCAGCGGCAGACACCTTCACCGCGTTACGGCTGACGCTCCCGCCGCGCACGGTCTCGGCCAACTGCTGAAGCTGGTCCGCGGCCTCGTTGATCGCCTGCAGGTGGCGCTGGTGCTCGTGCTGGCGGCCTGGGGGCGCGATGTCCGGGTGCCAGCGCTTGGCCATCTGGCGCCGGGCGAGCTGAACCGCGCGCTGGTCGAACGGAGCCTCGAGCTCCAACAGGAGCATCGCTTGCTCGACGTCGAGGATCCGAGGCATAACCACCGAGGTTAGCGGCCTCGGCAACATCTCAATCGGACCCAAAGGCTGTAAAAACTTAGTCTCAACTACAGTCAGTTGGCCTGTTTAGGCTTACCGTGCCGAATTATGGATGCCCGCGGGCACCGCTTTTCACCTCCGTTGGCGCTCACGCTGGCGCTGGGCGCGGGAGTCTGCGCGGCGGGCCTGGGGGCAGCGCTGCTCGCGCTCCTCAGCAGCGTGCTCGGGCCCAGCGGCGCGTGCCCGACCGCCGCCGGTGCATCGATTGCGCTCGGCCCGCCCGGCACCGGTCAGCTCGTCGGCGCGACCGAATACGGCGGTCCGGGAGATCCGAGCTCCGGGGTCACCGGCGCCCGCGGTGACAACCTGATCGCCCATCCGGACAGCTACGCCGAGCTCGGAGGTCTGACCTGGCAGACCGCAACTGCGATGGGCGGCCTCGGGTACATGACGCCGCTGAGACTTACCTGGGGGGCGCATTCGGCGATCGCCTACAAGCGGGATTTCGGTCTGGGAGGCGCTCCGGTGGCGGGACTCCCGCGGGTGATCGATCTGTGGTGGCAACTCGCCGGGCGCCTGGGGATTCCGTACGAGAGCGGTTTGTGGTCGGGGCCGGTGAGGGTCGAACGTCCCCCGGCAGCCGGTGCAGCGAATCTGCTCGGGCAGGCCGCGGGGCCGACGAACGCGCCGGCGAGCGCCGCCACCTCCGCGATCGATCCCACCGCCTGCGCCCCGACTCCGACGGCGGGGGTCGCCCTGACCCCGGGGGAACGGGCGCAACTGCTTCCGGACGGCCTCGCGGCTGCGCCGGCGCAAGCTCCGCCCGCAATCAGGGAGATGATCGCCGCGGGCAATCAGATCGTCGGCAGGCCATACGTGTACGGCGGCGCGCACGGACTGCCGCTGTCCTCAATTGCCTCCGGGTACGACTGCTCGAGCAGCGTCGAGCACCTGCTCTACGGCGCGAGGCTGCTACCGGTGAGCTATGGCGCCGCGTCGAGCCAACTCGAGGTCTTCGGCCAAGCGGGCCCCGGCCGTTGGGTGACGCTGTACGCCAGCGCCGACCACGTATTCATGTACGTGGCGGGACTGCGCTGGGACACCCACAACGCAGCGGGGGCCGCAGACGGAAGCGGGGGCATCGGCTGGCATCCGCTCGTGCGCAGCGCAGCGGGATTCGTCGCTCGGCATCCGGCGGGGTTGTAGATGGGCCGTTCTGGACCGGTGGCGCTCGCCGGCCTGGCCTGTGTCGCGCTCGGCGGCTGCAGTCCGCTCGGCGCGACGCCCGCCGGACCGGCCGGAACCCACAGTCCGCCCGCCACCACCTCAAGGC
>CAXMLR010000083.1:0-2245 GCA_964194275.1 uncultured Solirubrobacterales bacterium | reverse complement strand
ATCTCGATCACCGACGGGCAGATCTTCCTGGAACCGAAGTTGTTCTACTCGGGCGTGCGGCCCGCGATCAACGTCGGCATCTCGGTCTCCCGGGTCGGCGGCAACGCGCAGATCACACCGATGCGCAAGGTCGCCGGACGCCTGAAGCTCGACCTCTCCCAATACCGTGAGCTCGAGGCTTTCGCCCAGTTCGGCTCCGAGCTCGACGCGGACACACAGCGCACGTTGGCCCGCGGCGAGCGGCTGGTCAAGACGCTCAACCAGGCCGAGCGCCATCCGATGGCCGTCGAGGATCAGGTCGTCCAGATCTACGCGGCGACCAACGGCGCGCTCGATCGGATCGCGGTCGACAAGGTAGAGCGCTTTCTCGCCGACCTGACCGATTCGGTCCGTTCCAATGAGCCCGACCTGCTGAAGGGGATCGCCGGCGGGGACTGGAGTGACGAGACTCAGTCCCAGCTCGAAACGGCAGTCAACCGCGTCACCGAGGACTTTGGGTACGACCTCGATGAAGAGGGCCATCCGATGGACGAGGAGCACGACGAGCCCAAGCGCCCGAAGGAGCGTTCGTCCAACGGTTCATCCGAGGGCTCAGATGACGGCGAGAAGGACGAGGAGAACAAAAAGGAGGAAGAGGCCGTCCCCGCGTGAGCGGCGGCGTCTAGCTCCCGATGGCCATGTCGCAGCGGGATGTTCGCAACCGGATCGGTTCGGTCAAGAACATCCAGAAGATCACCCGGGCAATGGAGATGGTGGCCGCCGCGCGTCTGCGGCGCGCCGAGCAGCGCATTGAGGAGCTACGTCCGTATGCCAGCGCGCTGCGGCGCATGACCCGGCAGGCGGCGGAGGCGGCCGGCAACGTCCCGCAGCTCCCGATCATGGCCGAGCACGATCAGGTTCAGAACGTCGGGCTCCTGCTGATCGCGGGAGACCGCGGATTGGCCGGCGGCTTCAACTCCAACATCGTCCGCGCCGGCACCGCTGCAGGGCGCGAACACGATTCCGACGGCCATCGTCCGGTGTACTTCGCCTCTGGCAAGCGCCCCGCCTCGTCGCTGCGCTTCCGCGGTCTGGAGGTGACCGAGAGCTTCACCGGTTTCACCGACCGTCCCGCCTATGCGGACGCGCGGCGGATCGCCGAACGCGTGATGGCCGCGTACATCGACAACGACGTCGACCGGGTGGAGATCTTCTACAACGGCTATATCTCTCCGATCTCGCAGGTCGTGCGCCGGGAGACATTGCTGCCCCTGCAGCAGGCGTCAGTGCTCGACGAGGACGACGACGAGGACGGCGGCGAGACCGACGAAGAGCGTGCCGATGCCGAACGTGACAAGCGGGCGCTGGTCGAGTACGAACCCGACCCGGAGGAGATTCTCCGGCGGTTGGTTCCCGATTACGTCGAGATCTCGATCTACCGGGCGCTGCTGGAATCCACGGCGTCCGAGCACGGCGCGCGGATGACCTCGATGCGCAACGCGTCTGAGAACGCGGGGACACTGATCGACGACCTGACGCTGGAGATGAACCGGGCCCGCCAGGCGGAGATCACGCAGGAGATCATGGAGGTCGTGGCCGGGGCGGAGGGCCTCAGCTAGACCGACTAGATTGGGAATTGCTTTGCCGCGGCACCGTGCCTCGGCCGGATTGGAGAAACATGTCAGCCACAGCAGAGACAGAGTCGAGTTCACAGGAAGAAGGGCAGAACGTCGGCCGGATCGAGGAGATCCAGGGCGTGGTGATCGAAGCCGTCTTCCCCGACAAACTGCCGGAGATCTACAACGCCATCCGGGTCCGCCGCCCCGACGCTGCGCGGGCCGAGGAGGATGAGGACATCGCCGCGGCCAACAGCGAATGGCTCGTGTGCGAGGTGGAGCAGCACCTGGGGGACGATCGTGTGCGCGCGGTCGCGATGGACACGACCGACGGGCTCGCGCGCGGCGCCGAGGTGATCGACACCGGCGGGCCGATCAGCGTGCCAGTCGGACGGGCCACGCTGGGGCGCATCTTCAACCTGCTCGGCGAGCCGATCGACCATGGTGACGCGCTCGACGAGGACAACGAGCGTTGGCCGATCCACCGGCCCGCTCCGACGGTCGAGGCGCTGACGCCGACCACCGAGATGTTCGAGACCGGGATCAAGGTCATCGATTTGCTCGCTCCCTACGCGAAGGGCGGCAAGGTCGGCCTGTTCGGCGGGGCCGGCGTCGGCAAGACGGTGCTGATCCAGGAGCTGATCAACAAC
>CAXMLR010000082.1:0-4328 GCA_964194275.1 uncultured Solirubrobacterales bacterium | reverse complement strand
GGCTTGATGAACTGCATCGTGTCGTAGACCGCCAGACCGGAGTAGATCGAGCCGCCCGGAGTGTTGACGTACATCGAGATGTCCTTGTCGGGATCCTGAGATTCGAGGTGGAGCAGCTGGGCGACGACGAGGTTCGCGATCGTGTCGTCGATCGGGGAGCCCAGGAAGATGATGCGCTCGTTCAGCAGGCGGCTGTAAATGTCGAACTCGCGCTCGCCGCGCGCGGTCCGCTCGATCACCATGGGGATGAGGGGCATGTCCCTAACCCTAGTAGGTCGCGCTGGGAGCCCCCCGTTCGCTTGAGTCACACTGAACGCATGTTCCGCTTCGGCCTGAGCTCTGATCACGCCCTGCGGCTGTTCGAGGAGGGCGACGCCGAGGCCCTCTACGCGCTGATCGATGCCAACCGGTCGTATCTGTCGCGGTGGTTGCCGTGGGCCGGGGAACAGACGCTCGAGGGCACCCAAGCGTTTATTCGCATGAGCCGAAAGCAGATCGCCGACAACGACGGATTTCAGGCGGCGATCCTCGAGCAGAACCGGATCATCGGCGCAGTCGGCTTTCATCGTGTGGACTGGCTGCACCGCAGCACCGGGATCGGTTACTGGTTAGCGGCGGGCGCACAGCGGAACGGCACGATGACTGCAGCCGTCAGTGCGCTGCTCGACTTCGCGTTCGGCGCCTGGCAGCTCAGTCGAGTAGAGATAAAGGCCGCGGTTGAGAACCTGCGAAGCCGGGCGATCCCGGAGCGGCTTGGGTTCCGGGAGGAAGGCACCCTGCGCCAGGCCGAGCTCGTCGCCGGCCGCTACCTCGACCACGTGGTCTATTCGATGGTGGCCGAAGAGTGGGGGAGCAGGACCGCGGCTCCCGCAAAAGCGCCTGCCCGCAGATCCGACAGCGCGTCCTCGGCGCGCTCCAGTGGGTAGGTGGTCACGGTGGTGCGGATCGGCACCCGCGGGGCAAGGGCGAGGAACTCCTCGCCGTCGCGCCGCGTGAGGTTCGCGACCGAGCGAATCGAGCGCTCCTCCCACAGATCTGCGTACTGAAACGAAGGGATGTCGCTCATGTGGATGCCGGCACACACCACCGTCCCGCCGGGAGCGAGAACCTTGAGCGCCTG
Source organism: uncultured Solirubrobacterales bacterium (assembly GCA_964194275.1). Classification (GTDB taxonomy): domain Bacteria; phylum Actinomycetota; class Thermoleophilia; order Solirubrobacterales; family Solirubrobacteraceae; genus Palsa-465. The sequence goes on along the minus strand of CAXMLR010000082.1, from coordinate 3,208 downwards.
CGGCACCAAGGCGCCGGCGGGAGCGAAGATGATCACCGTGTCGAGGCGCTCGGGCGGCAGGTCCTCGCTGGGCCCGGCCCACACGGCGCCCAGCTCGCGCGCAAACGCCTGCGTGCGGTCGTCGCCTCGCCGCGTGAAGGCGTACACCTCCCGGCCCTCGTGGACAGCCACCTGACAGATCATGTGCGCGGCGGAGCCAAACCCGTAGAGCCCAAGTCGTGGCGCGTCGCCGGCGAGCTTCAGCGCCCGATAGCCGATCAGTCCCCCACATAGGAGCGGCGCGGCCTGCGCATCGGAGAGCTCGTCGGGCAGCGGCAGGCAGAAACGCTTGTCGGCGACCGTCCACTCGGCGAAGCCTCCGTCGATATCGCGGCCGGTGAAGCGCGCATGCTCACAGAGGTTCTCCCGCTCAGAGCGGCAGAAGCGGCACGAGCCGTCGGTCCAGCCGAGCCACGGGACGCCGACGCGATGTCCGTCGGGGGTTCGGCCGACGATCTGATGGCCGAGGACCACCGGCAGCTTCGTCGCTTCGATCTCGCCGTCGCGCAGATGCAGATCAGTTCGGCATACCGCGCAGGCGCGGACGTGGAGGAGCAGCTCGCCCGGACCCGGCTGGGGATCGGGAAGCTCCGTGGCTCGCAGCGGCTGCCCGGGCTGATCGAGGACGACGGCAAGCACTCTGCAGATGATGACCGTTAGCGGGAGCGGCGAGGCGGGTAGGCCCTGATCGTGATCGAACAAGACCCACAGCGCGAGCATCCCGAAGACCCGCCGGAGGATCGCCCGGACGAGCCGGGCGCCGAGGGCGGTTCGGACAGCTCGGCGGCGGACAGTTTGCCGGGCGCGCCCGCCGATGACGACTCGCCGGCGGGCGACACCGATCAGCACTCAGACGCCTGATCGCGAGTCCAGCCTGCCTTAGCGGAGGATTTGGAGAGCTCAGGTAGCGTTCTCGGCAGCGATGGTCCCGCTGAACGTTCCCAACGTCCTCACGGTTGTCCGCATCCTGCTCGTCCCGGTCCTGGTGGTGGCGCTGGTCGCCAAAACCGGTGGTGGTGATCTGCTGGCGGCGGTCGTGTTCGCGGTTGCCTCGATGACCGATGCGATCGATGGCTATCTCGCCCGCTCTCGCAACTGGGTGACGACGTTCGGGAAGCTGATGGACCCGATCGCCGACAAGCTGCTGATCGTCGCGGCGCTGATCGCGCTGGTGTCCTTGAATCGCCTCGACGCCTGGGTGGCGATGGTGATCATCGCCAGGGAATTTGCGGTCACGGTGCTGCGCGTCGCCGCCGGGGCCCAGCAGGGTGTGATCATCTCCGCGAGCATCTTCGGCAAGTTGAAGACGGCGTTCCAAGTCGCGATGGTGTTGGTCCTGATCGGCGTGCACGGACGTCCGGCGTGGGTGGACGCGCTGGTCTACGTGACTGTGCTCGTTACTGTGCTGTCCGGGGCGGACTACTTCTTCGGCGTCTCAAGACGCCGCGTCGAGCCAGGCTCGCCGGCTCGTGTGAATCGCTGACGGCTCGCCCGTCGTGTACTCACGCCGAACCTCGCCGAGCGTTCCGAAGCGCTCGGCGACCACATTGTGCTGATGGATCGTCTCCAGGTTGACCTGTCGAGCCGACACGAACGCGCGGTCGTCGAGAGCCGGAAACGCCTCGATCACGCCCCGCACCATCTCACGCACGCAATCTTCGACGAAGCGCGGGCGGCGGTGAGCCTTCTCGACGACCCGGGCCTCGTCTGAACGTTTCATCAGTTCGTAGATCTCCGAGGACATCGACCCTTCGACTATCTCGAGCAGCGTCCTCGCGTCGATGTCGTCACCGCACAGCTCGGTGCAACCGATGTGCAGCGTGCCGAGGCCACGCTGATTGTGGGTCGCCACCGGGACAACCTGAAGAATCCGGTCGATCTCCTCGGCGCCGAAGCCGTCGGCCTGAAGGCGCTCGCGAGAGGACTGCGCCACCAGTTCCTGCGCGCACGGGCACGCCGTCATGCCCTGCGCGGTGACGCCGATCAGCCGGCGGGTGCCGAGCTCGGTGCAGATCGCCGACCCGTGCAGCGTGTACATCTCCTGGGTCTGGATCCCCGACGCCGGTGCCGGTTTGTGCTCGGGAAATCTGGCCTCGACGGTGACCTCCGCGCGCCTGGCGCCCTGGCGCTCGCGCACCAGTTGCGCAATGTGCTCGGCCAGGGTCTCCGCCTTGAACGTGGACTCGCCTAGCACGACCTGGCCGATCGCGTCGTTGACGACTTCCTCGAAGCGCGACATGTGCGCGCCCTTCTGTTCAGGACCGAGATCGACGACGCACTCAAACCGCGCGGAGAAGAGCTGCTCGGTTTCGTGGTGGCGGATCCGGATCACCTTCTCGACGCCGGTCACCCCGACCCGGGAAAGGCTGAGCTGAACGCTCGGCAGCTGCGCCTGGACATCGATGGTGGGAAGCGGATGTGCTCGCTGAAACGCCATTGCCTCTCCAAAGGGTAGAGAGCCTGCCGCTTGCGGTGCGTCCGCGGGCTCTGGACAAAGCTCAGGATTGTGGTATCACTCGGCGCTGAGGTGGAGGACTTGGAGAGAGGGAGACGCCCTTGACCGGGTGGGCTCAAAGTTGCGTCAGCGAGGAGCTCAGGGGCCGTGAGCGATAAAGGAATCGTGCTGTTGACCGATGAAGCTCCGATCGCGGAGCTCGATGAGCTGCGTCCGCTGATCGCGGAAGCCCAGGAGCGCGGCTTCCTGACCTTCGCACAGATCCAGGCGTGTTTGGAGGAGGTCGACGTCACCAAGGAGCAGGTCCAGGAGCTGCATGCCTACCTGGACGAGCAGGGCATCGCGGTCATGGAAGCGGATGGCCGACTCGCCAAGTCCGAGGGCGGGAGCATCGAGGCGAACGTGGCGCAGCAGGCGGAACCGCAACCCGACCAACGCAAGAAGGTCGAGATCGACTTGACGGTGGAGCCGAGCCTCGACTCGCTGCGCCTGTACCTGCGCTCCATCGGCAAGGTAAGTCTGCTCACCGCCGAGCAGGAGGTGACACTGGCACGCAGGATCGAGCGCGGTGACATGGCGGCCAAGCAGCAGATGATTGAAGCCAACCTCCGGCTTGTCGTCTCGATCGCCAAGTCGTATCTCGGACGGGGCCTGACTTTTCTCGATCTGATCCAAGAGGGGTCGATGGGCCTGATCCGCGCGGTCGAGAAGTTC
>CAXMLR010000081.1:0-7242 GCA_964194275.1 uncultured Solirubrobacterales bacterium | reverse complement strand
GAGCCGCTCCTCGTCCACCGAGCCACTCCCCCTCACCCCTACTGGCCCGGCGGGGCCGTGCTGCTGGAGGATGGACGGGATCCGCAGGCCATCGGACTGCTGGACGACCTGAGCCCACGAGACCTGCGCTAGTTCTGGCTCAAGGCAGGATCAGATGACTGTCGCCGAATTCGTGCCAGAGGTAATGCTGGCTCAGCGCAGCCTGGTAGCAGCGCTCGAGCAGGGGGCGGCCGGCCACTGCCTCGAGCAGTTGCAGATGCGATGCCTCAGGCTCGTGCCAGCCGGTGATCAGCCCGTCGACGAGCTGGAGCCGTTGCTCCGGCCTGACCACGAGCCCGGTCCAGCCTGACTTCGGACGCGCGCGGCCAGGTGCCGCCGCGGCTGATTCGAGCGCGCGCACGACCGTGGTCCCGACGGCGATCACGCGGCCGCCCCAGCCGCGGGTGGCGCTGACCAGCCTGGCTGTCGCGTCCGGCACCTGAAAGTACTCCGGAATCGGCTGTTCATGCTGCTCGGGCGAGGAGACGCCGGTATGCAGCGTGATCGGCGCCATCAGCACGCCGCGGGTGAGCAGCCGCGTGAGCAGCTCCGCGCTGAACGGCCGGGCGGCCCTCGGCATCTCGGCGCTGCCGGGCGTGGTGGCGAACACCGTCTGGTAGGCCGCGAGCGGCCACGACTTCTCCACGTAGCCGTAGCGAATCGGCGCGCCATGAACATCCAAGAAGCTCTCGATCGACGACCCCGCCTCGCAAAATCGCGCGAGGAGCAGCCTGGCTCCGGAGGCGTAGCGAGCCACGAGCTCCACCTTCGCGCCGCCGGGCAGCGCGATCGTCTCGCCGGCGCGGCCCGGCCTGGGGCGCGAGCCGTCGACGCTGCGCAGTTCGATCACGCGCCAGCTCGGCGGCAGCCCGGGTGCGCGGGAAGCCACGTGCACGCGAACCTCCGCGCCGTCTTCACGGCGCCCCGGCAGGGCGGCCGGAAGCGTGGCGGAGATGTTGACGACCAGTAGATCACCGGGCGCGAGCAGTTCCGGGAGATCGCGGAACCGGGCGTGGGCGATTTCCCCACGCGAGCGCCCAGCCACCATCAGTCGCACCTCGTCACGCGCCAGGCCGCGGGCCTCAGGAGGCTCCGGCGCCTCGAGCGCCGGCGGCAGCTCAAACGCCAGCGCTGTCATAGGCCCAACTCGCGCGCGAGGTAACGTCCGCTCGCCAGCTCGCCGTCGATCAGCCTGAGCAGACCTGGCACGCTGGTGCGGGCGAGCGGGCGGTCAGAGATATCCTCGCCGGGAAACGCGTCCTGATGCATCTGGGTCCTCATGTCCCCCGGGTCAACCGCGTAGACCCGGAGCGACGGCTGCTCGGCGGCGAGCACGGCGGATAGCTGCTCGAGCGCCGCCTTCGAGGCTCCGTAGCCGCCCCATCCTTCGTAGGCCTCCACGGCCGCGTCGGAGCTGATGTTGATGATGCGCCCGCCGTCGGGCAGACGGGGTAACGCCAGTTGCACGAGGGCCAGCGGCGCGAAGGCGTTGACGGCAAACACGCGTTCCAGCTCGACGATCGGATAGTCAGCGAGCGCCGGCTGCGGGCTGGGGCCCAGCACGCTGGCGTTGTTGACCAGCAGGTCGATGGTTTCGCCCGCGGCTGCGACGAGGGCACGTCGGTGCTCAGGATCGTTGACGTCCCCTGGCAGGGCGACCACCTCGGTGTGGGCGCCGAGCTCGCGCGTGACCGCTTCCAGCTCGGGTGCTCCGCGGGCATCGATCACGAGCGCCCACTCTCGTAAGGCCAGCGCGCGGGCCAGCTCCAATCCGAGTCCACGTGAGGCGCCGGTGATGATCGCCAAAGCCATTGCACCACGGTAAGCGGGCGGCGGTCCCGATTTCCAGAGGCAATTGGTCCTAGGACCTGCGCACGACCAACCCGTCCCTGACCGCTAGCAGCGCCGCCTGCGTTCGGTCGGCGACACCGAGCTTCGCCAGCACACGACCAACGTGCGCCTTCACGGTCTTCTCGGAGATCCCGAGTTCGAGCGCGATTCGCTTGTTGGATCGTCCGCCGGAGATTTGCTCGAGCACCTCACGCTCGCGTCGGGTCAGGCGCTCCTCGACGGGGGCGGGCAGCGCGACCCCCTGGGCCAGCGCCTGGACGAGGCGGGCCGCTGCGGAGGGGTCGATGATCGCCTCGCCGCGGTGGGCTGCCTTGATCGCACGGGCGAGCTCTGAGGGCTCGACGTTCTTGAGCAGGTATCCCGCCGCCCCGGCCTGGATGGCCGGCAGCACCTGGGCTTCGTCGAGAAAGCTGGTCAGCACGATCACCCTCGTGTCGGGCAGCCGGCGACGCAGCTCGTGCATTGCATCGATGCCGTCGCGTTCAGGCATCAGAAGGTCCATCAGCACCACGTCGGGGGCCAGCGCCAGTGCCTGCTGAACTCCCGACTCGCCGTCCGCCGCCTCGCCCACCACCTCGAGCCCGTCCTGGAGCTCCAAGAATGCCCGGAGGCCCTCGCGCACCACCGCGTGGTCGTCGACGATCAGGACCCGGATCACGGGGCAAGCTCCAGGCTGACCGTGGTGCCGGCTCCGGGGGACGACCTGATCCGCAGCTGCCCGCCGAGCTCGCGCGCACGCTCCTCCATCGAAGTTAGGCCCAGGTTGCGTGCGCGCAGCTCGGGCCGTCCGGGATCGAACCCCACCCCATCGTCGCCGACCTCGATCCGGTGTCTGGCCAAGCGGACCGTGATCTGGCCTGCGCGGGCGTGAGCGAGCGCATTGTGCAGCGCCTCCTCGACGATTCGCAGCACGGCGAGCGCACCGGCGCTCTCGAACGGCGGCAGCGGTTCGTCCTCGATCAGAGTCACCTGCACCCCATGCACCCGCTGCAGCATCTCCATCTCCTTGCGCAGGGTCTGCTCGAGTCCGTCACGATCGAGTTCCGGCGGCCGGAGGCCGAGGATCAGCGAGCGCAGCTCGTCCAGCGCCTCACGCGCAAGCTCACGCAGACGCTCGATCTGCGCCCGCGCGGCGGCAGGGTCCCGATCCAGCTGAGTGCCGGCCGCCTCTGCCGTGAGCATCAGGCTGAACAGCTTCTGGCTGACCACGTCGTGCAGGTCGAGGGCGAGGCGGTTGCGCTCGGAGACGATCGACAGCTCGCGACTTCGCTCGTACAGCCGAGCGTTGGTGATGGCGATCGAGGCGTGCGCGGCCAGCAGCTCGATCAGCTGCCGGTCGGCAGAGTCGAACGTCTCCCCCCGTTCCTTCTCAGTCAGATAGAAGGCACCGATGACCTCGTGCTGCGCGATTATCGGCACCCCGAGGAACGACCGCATGTCCGGATGCCCCCGCGGCCACCAGCCTCGGAACCGTGGATCCCGGTGGATGTCGTCGGTCAGAAACGGATCGGCCGTCGTCAGCATCGCTCCTAGCATCCCGTGCGTCCGCGGCAGCGGCCCCATGGTCGCGATCAGACCGTCGCCCATCCCGGAGACGAGAAACTGGCGAAACCCGCCCTCGCCGTCCGGGATGCCAAGCGCCGCGTAGCGCGCGCCGGCGAGCTCACGGGCAGCGTCGACCAGGCGCTGCAGCACGTCTTCCACTGAGAGCTGCGACGCGACCGCCAGCACCGCGTCGCTGACCGCCTTCAGCGCGGGGGTGAGGGGCTCGGCCATGCTCGGCACGATACTTTGCAGCGATGCCGCGATATTGGTTCTGGATGCAGGTGGTGATCGTGGGGTTCGTGCTCGTCGGCATGGTGATCGCCATCACCAGGCTGGCCTGAGGAGCCAGCTAGAGTCCGCCCCGTGTTCGGCTCGATCGTCGCTGGTACCGATGGCTCTGAAACCGCCACGACGGCCGTCCGCTACGCGATCGATCTAGCCCGTGAGCTGGACGCGCGACTGCACATCGTCAGCGCCTACGAGCCGGTGTCGGCGCACCGCCTGCGCAACGAGAAGCCCGAAGTGCCCGAAGATCTGCAGTGGATGGTCAACCCACGTGAGGACGTGCTGTCGCTGCTCGAGCGCGCAAAACAGGAGGCCACGAGCGCGGGGGTCTCCGAGGTGGAGACGTTCGCGCGCCAGGGGGATGCGGCGGACGCGATCCTCGACGTGGCCGAGGAACAGCGGTCCGATCTGATCGTGGTCGGTAACCGCGGGATGACCGGAGCCAAGCGCTTCCTGCTCGGCTCAGTTCCGAACAAGGTCTCCCATCACGCGCCCTGCTCGGTGCTGATCGTGCGGACGACCTAGCACCGTTTTCTAGTGGCGGCGCCTCGCCGCGTTGGCGCTGGGCGCCGTCGCGGCCCCGGCGTCAAGCAGGCCGTACCCATAGGTGGAGTTGGGCTTGGTGGTCCCGAGGGTCTGGGCTGTCGCCTCGAGCCGTGCCAGCACCTGGTCCGGGCCAGGATGACGGCCGATGACTCCGCTGGCGATGACCAGGGCCGCCGTGGCGGCGACGTGCGGAGCGGCCATCGAGGTGCCGAACCAGCTGGGATAACTGAACCGGCCCGGATTGGACGCGTCCGTGAACGTGAGCTGGGAGACGTTCGGGAGGGGCCGCGTGTCATGGCAGTTCGGATCGGTCAGCAGGCTCGTGTCGCTTCCTCCGCCGGGGGCCACGAGGTCCAGACGGGCGCCGCCGTTTGAGTAGCTGGCCAGGCAACGGTCCTTGGTCGTGGCGCCGACCGAGATCACTGCGGGCGCGCGGGCAGGATAGGCCACCTGCGCGACACCCTCGTTCCCCGCCGCCGCTACCACCACGACGCCGCGCTGATGTGCGAAACGGATCGCCGAAATGATGTCCGGGATGTCCGCGGAACTGACGTCCAGCGAGAACTCGAGACTGAGATTGATCACCTGCGCCCCGTGAGTGGCGGCATAACGGATGCCCTTCGAGATCGTCGCCGCGTCGCCCGTGCCGTCTGCGGCGAGGATTCGCACCGGCATGATCGAGGCTCCGTAAGCCAGACCGGTGAGGCCGAAGCCGTTGTTGGTCGCCTCCGCCAGCAAACCGGCCACGAACGTGCCATGACCTTCTCGATCGAGCGGATACGCATTTCTGGCCACGAAGTCGTAAGGCTTGACAAACTTCGTTCCGCCGAAGTCCGGAGCGCGCTTGAAGTTGTGCCAGTTGCGGTAGGCCACGCCGGTGTCGAGGATCGCGATCGTCACGCCGCGTCCCCCGGGCCTGTGGTCGGCCCGCAGGTTCGCCCACGCCGCCGGCGCGTCCACGCCGAAACCGGGCAGGAAGTTCCATTGTGTGGACTCCCAACCCCTGACCACGTGGGAGCGTCCGGGGTCGTTCGGGACCCACGATCCGGCCAGGTGCGCCACATAGTTGGGCACCGCGTAGGCCACGCCAGGTTGGCCGCGCAACCGGGAAACCGCCTGGCCGACGCTGAGACCCCTGGGCAGCCGGATGATGCGCTCCCCCGGCGCCGGCGCCGGAGCCGCGGAAGCAACCCGGGCGCCCATCCGGCGAGCGATGTTGGCTGTGACGGTTGCCGCCGGAAGCGCGCCGGCGGTCGCGTACTGGACGATCACCTCGCCCGGAACGTAGTCGGCTGCCCGCGCCGCCGCGGGCCCCAGACCGCCCGCTGCGGTGAGCAGCGAAGCGGTCCAGAGCGAAATGTGAAGGAGGCGGCGTTTGGGATGCATGCGGTGCGGTGGGGGATAGCCCGGCTCGAGGCACAGGCGGTCAGACACGGTTAAGACATCATGAGACACCCGAAAGTTGCCCCCCTACAACGCTAGCGCTCGTCGGAGTCGACGGTGACACCCCATTTCTTCCCCAGAGACGAGTACTTCATGCGGCTCGCCCTCCGAGAAGCCGAGCGAGCGCCCGAACACGACGATATCCCGATCGGAGCGGTGATCGTCAGGGACGGGGAGGTGGTCGGCTCAGGCCACAATGAGCGCGAGCTCCGCAGCGACCCGACCGCCCACGCCGAGATGATCGCCCTCCGCGACGCCGCCCGCGCGCGCTCGACCTGGCGAATCCTCGATTCCGTCATCTACGTGACGCTCGAACCCTGCGCGATGTGCGCGGGCGCGTTGGTCCTCGCTCGCGTCCCTCGCGTGGTGTTCGGTGCGTGGGACCCGAAAGCCGGCGCAGCCGGCAGCGTCCTGGACGTCCTGGCCCAGCCGCAGTTGAATCACCGTCCGCAGGTCGAGGGTGGATTGCTGGCCGATGAGTGCGGGGACCTGCTGCGGGCGTTCTTCGCCACTCGGCGGTAGGAAGCGCTCGCGCAGCCACAGCGCCGCTACCTGCTCCGGCGTCGGCATCTGGTGCCATGCTCGCTCGTACGTGCCTGAGCTCCCGCTCGTGTGCCACGCGGGTCACCATCGAGAGTACGATTGGAAGCCTAGCTGGACGGGCGCCACGTCTGTGTGTGCAGCCACACACCGTCCATTGCGCCGGAATGAAACGCTGACCGCGCGGCTGGTCAATCACATATCGGGGATGACTAATGAGCCAGACGGCACGTAGGAGAGGGTCGTCGCTGCGGCGCTTGCCATCGCAGCAGCGCTGACGGGTTCCGCGTCGGCGCGGCAGCCGGTGCCGGCCACTCTTCGGATCGATTCGCTCCTGACGTCGTTTCATAAGACGGATGTGCCGCCCCTTCACGACTCGGCCGGAGACGCCTTCCAGTTCACCGACCAGCTAAGCAAGCACGGCAAACGCGTCGGCCATGACGCTGCGAGCTGCGTGCACACCGATCGCGTCAACTACGAGTGCACCTGGACGATCGTGTTGGCGCGCGGCAGCCTGCAGCTGGAAGGCCCCGCGCGGGACCGGGACCCACGGTACGATGCTGGTCACCGATGCCCTGAAGACGGTCGCGCATTACAAGGTAACGTTTTTCGCGTAAGGACCTGAGCGTCGGGGGAGTCCAGCTGAGGTGAAACGCGACCCGTCCGCGCGCGCGTCGACACCCTTGCCGTATTGCCGGAACAGGCCGAAAATCGGACTTCCGGCAAACTTTCGAGACACAATGGGAACCTTTGCCGGACGCCCGGAAACCTCCGGCAAAGGGGTTGCCGGAGGTTTGCCCACGACCGCCTAAGCTTTCGGCGGTCGATTCCGTGTCACTAGTTCCCATAGCTGTTCCCTCGGATTCGGCATAACGGGGCAAAAATCCCTGCACAAACCCACCTGGAGAGGTGGCAGAGCGGTTGAATGCGCCGGTCTCGAAAACCGGTATGGGCGTTTCCGTCCATCGGGGGTTCGAATCCCCCCCTCTCCGC
>CAXMLR010000080.1:0-3498 GCA_964194275.1 uncultured Solirubrobacterales bacterium | reverse complement strand
CCAGTCGCAGCTGCGCACCACCCTGCTCGGATCGCTGCTCGAGGCCGCCCGCCGCAACCGCGCCCAGAGCGTTTCCGCGCTGCGGCTGTTCGAGGCCGGAGCGGTCTACCTGCCCTCGGCCCGGGGGGAGCTCCCGCGCGAGCCGCATCACGTCGCCGCGCTGCTCACCGGTCGGATCCATCCGCCGACGTGGCGCGAGCCGGAGCCTCGCGCAGCTGACTTCTTCGCCGCCAAGGGCGTGCTGGCGGGTCTGCTCGAACGTCTGCGCGTGGCGTGGGAGCTCGAGTCCGCGCATGAGCCATTTCTGCATCCCGGGCGCTCGGCGAGGATCCTTGTCGGCGGTCAGCCGGCTGGATGGCTGGGCGAGATCCATCCCTTGGTCGCCCAGGAGTGGGATCTGAGCGGCGCCGTGGCGGCGTTCGAGCTTGATCTCGAGGTTCTGCCTGAGCCCCAGACGCCACTCTACGAGGACCTGACCAGCTTCCCCGAGGTCCGGGAGGACCTGGCCGTCGTCGTGCCCGATCGGGTCAGCGCCGCCCAGGTCATCGCCACCGTGCGGGAGGCCGGCCAACCGCTGCTGGCCCATGCCGCAGTATTCGATGTCTACCGGGACGCCGAGCGCCTGGGGGAGGGCAACGTCTCACTCGCACTTGCTCTGTCCTATCGGGCGCCCGACCGGACGTTGACCGACGAGCAGGTGGCCGCCCAGCGGGAGACGATCGTCGCCGCGCTCGAGCGAAATCTGGGGGGAAGGGTCCGTGTCGCCTAGCGTCTCCGTGTTCGGCGCGGCCGGTTTCACCGGCGCGCTCACCGCTCGCCTGCTGCACCGCCATCCGTCCTTCGATCTGCGCGCGGTCACGGCGCGCTCGGACGTGGGCCGTCGCCTCGACCATCTGTATCCGCAGCACCGGGTCCCGCTCGAGCTCGAGCACTTCGAGCTCGACGCCCATGGCGATGTCGATGCTGCCGTCGTCGCCTATCCGCATGGAGCGGCGGCTGAGATCGTGGCGAAGCTGCGTGAGCGCGGCGTCCGTATCGTCGATCTGAGCGCGGACTTCCGGCTGCGTGACCTGGCGGTCTACGAGCTCTGGTACCGGGAGCATCCCGTGCCGGGGCTGATCGAGCAGGCGGTCTACGGGCTTCCCGAATCCTACCGCCGGGAGATCCAGAGCGCCGATCTGGTCGCCAATCCGGGCTGTTACCCCACCGCTACGCTGCTCTCCCTTGCCCCCCTGGCTCGCGCCGGAGTGATCGCGGACGTGGTCGTCGACGCCAAGTCAGGCGTGTCCGGAGCGGGACGAGCCGCCACTGAGAAGACGCACTTCGTGAGCGCCGATGAGAACGTCACTCCCTACGGGGTGCCCAGCCATCGCCACACCCCGGAGATCGAGCAAGAACTCGCCGTCCTCGGCTCCGACGTGCGGATCACCTTCACGCCCCATCTGCTCCCGCTGGACCAGGGCGAGCTCGTCTCCTGCTACGTCACCCTCAACAACGCTGACGAGTCGTTGGACCTCGACGAGCTCTACGCCGACACCTACGCCGATGAGCCGTTTGTGGAGATCAGCGCCGACCCCCCGGGGGTGAGGTCGGTGCGGGAGACCAATATCTGCCGGATCTCCGTGCACCGCGACGCTCGCACCGGCCGGGTGCTCGTGTTCGGCGCGATCGACAACCTCTGGAAGGGGGCGGCGTCCCAGGCCGTCCAGAACCTGAACCTGATGTTCGGGCGACCCGAGGGCGAGGGGATCTCGTGAGCGAGTTCTTCACCTCGCGGTGGATCGATGCCCCCGCATACGCCCGGGTACGCGTGGACCCGGGGCTACCGCGCGGCTTCAGAGCGGCCGGCGTCCCGTGTGGCATCAAGCCGAGCGGTGGCCGTGACCTCGGATTGCTGGTCTGCAGCTCCGAGCGCACGACCAGCGCGGCGCGCTTCACCCGCTCGGGCACGCTCGCCGCCCCCGTGCTGCTGACCATCGAGCAGGCCCGGCTCCACGGCCTGCGCGCGGTCGTCGTGAACTCGGGCAACGCCAACGCCGCGACGGGTGCCCTCGGCCTCGAGCACGCCGCGAACATGCAGCAGGCGGCCGCCGCCGTCGCCGGCACGCCCCCGGATGCCGTGGCCGTGGCGTCGACCGGGGTGATCGGGGTGCCGCTGCCGATCGAGCTGGTGCAGGCGGGTATCGAGGCCGCGGCGGCGCAGCTGCGTGAGGACGGGGAGGCGGATTTCTCGCAGGCGATCCGGACCACCGACGCATTCGAGAAGCGCGTGTCGCTCGAGCTCGAACTGAGCGGCGGAACGGTTCGCCTGAGCGCGCAGGCCAAGGGTGCCGGCATGATCTCCCCGGGCTTTGCCACGCTGCTCGTGTTCGTCCAGACCGACGCCCGGCTCTCGCCCGAGACCTGCGATCTGCTGTTGAGCGTCACGGTGACGCGCTCGTTTGAGCGGGTCAGCGTCGACGGCCAGCTGTCGACGAGCGACACGGTGATCCTCCAGTGCAGTGGAGAGTCCGGCGTGGCGGTGGAGCCCGAGAGCCCGGACGAGCTGCGCTTCGGCGAGGCCCTCGACGCCACCCTGCGTCAGCTCGCGCTGATGGTGGTGCGTGATGGTGAAGGGGCCCGGCGCGTGGGCCGGGTGCTCGTCCGGGGCGGGGACGAGGCGGCCGTGTCGAGGGTGGCGCGCGGGGTGGCGGACTCCTCGCTGGTCAAGACCGCGCTCTACGGCGGCGACGCCAACTGGGGCCGGATCGTGCAGGCCGTGGGCGCGGCGATGCCCGGAACCGCCCCGCTGGCGGTCGACATCGCGATCGAGGGGGTACAGGTCTGCTCACGCGGGGCGTACGTCCCCCACGACCGTGAGGCCCTGGCCGCGGCGGTTCAGCGCGACGAGGTCGAGTACGAGATCGGCCTGCCCGGCGAGGGAATCGAGACCGAGCTGTTCTTCTCCGACCTCGGGCACGAGTACGTGACCATCAACGCCGACTACACCACCTGAGCATGCGCGACGTAGCCACCCTGCTCGAGGCGCTGCCCTACATCCGGGAGTTCCACGGCCGGACCGTGGTGATCAAGTACGGCGGCGCGGCGATGATCGACCCGCTGCTGAAGGTCGAGTTCGCCCGGGACGTGGTGCTGCTCAAGTACGTCGGGATGAACCCGGTGATCGTGCACGGCGGCGGACCCGAGATCACGAGCTACATGGAGCGGCTTGCACTGCCGGTGGCCTTCGTCGACGGCCTGCGGGTCTCTGATGCGGCCACCGTCGAGGTGGCGAAGATGGTCCTGGTGGGGAAGGTCAACAAGGACATCGTGCTGCTGCTGGGGCGCCACGGGCAGCCCGCCGTCGGGCTCTGCGGCGACGACGGCCTGCTCTTCCGTGCCGCGCGCCGCGCCGCGCCGAGCGGTCAGGACATCGGCTTCGTCGGCCGTATCGAGCACGTCGACGTGGACGTCCTCAACCATGTCGCTCAGGACTACGTCCCCGTCGTGGCCAGCGTG
>CAXMLR010000079.1:0-1597 GCA_964194275.1 uncultured Solirubrobacterales bacterium | reverse complement strand
GGTTGTCGGTGGCGACGATGTAGGAGCCGCCGCCACGGGGATAGGCTCGGATCGTCTGGCGGTAGGAGAGCCCCACCGCCAGCATCAGCAGCGCGATCGCGGCGGCGATCGGCAGTGAGAGCCCGAGCGCACGATGGCCGCCGAGCACGAGCACCACCAGCATCGCCTCCGGCCCGTAGGCCACCGAGGAGAGCGCGTCGCTTGAGAGGACCGGCAGCGCGACCAGCTTGCGCATGCGCTCGTGGGCCACTGCGGCGCTGTGCAGCGGCGGCCCAACGATCGTGCGGCGCAACCGCTGCGCCAGCCTCGGTGCGGGCTCGTGGCTGACCTGCTCGGTGGCGGCCACCTCCGGGCGCTCATCGCGGGCACCGAGCTCAACCGGCACGAACCGCCCCCGCCACCGGCGATCGTCGCCCAGCACGGAACGGAGGCCCGGGTCCACCGGCAGCTCGCGGATCGCCGGACGCCGCTCGCCCAGCGCGGAGGCCCAATGGCGCCCGATCTGCCGCAGGACCTCCAGCTCCCGCTCACCAAGAGGCTGGTAGCCGGCGGCCGGACTGAGCACCGCCGAGGGCTCCTCCGAGGAGGTGCTCGACACGGCATCCGGGCGCTGGTGGTCGTGGCTGGGCATCGCTGCTGGTGGCGCTCAGGGCGGCGCCCTGGTCGAGTGTGTCAGCGTGTCCGGAAGACTCGGCGGGTGAGCTACGCTCGCCGCGGTATGACCTCCTCCGACCGGCCGGGCAGTAGGCTAGACGCGTTTCGCGCGCACGCCGAGTTCCATGCGCGGCAGAGCCCTTCGGGCATCGGCGCGGCGGTGACCCGCTCGGACTTCGACGGCGAGAGCCACGTCTGGGAGTGCGTCGTCAGCGACGGGAGGGAGTGGCATTACGTCCGTGTGCTCGGCCCCGGCCTCGGCCCCTACCCCGGGCTCTCCAGCGAAGACATCGAAGAGGGGATCGCCCGCTTTGCGGCGACGCTGCCGCAGGCGTACAGGATCCGGCAGGTCCTCAACGCCAACCCGCTGCACATCGACCGCGACGGCGTCGTCCGGGACTGATTGCAGGTCGAGTCCAGCGCTCAGGCGGCGGCGCCGACCTCCTCGCGAGCCGCCTCGGGACCGGCGCCATCCCAGCGCACCTCCAGCTGCCCGTTCGGCGCGTCCAGCGTGATGGTGGCGCCGTCGGGGATCTCGCCGGCCAGCAGCGCGCGGCCGATGCGGGTCTCGACCTCGCGCTGGATGAAGCGCCGCAGCGGCCGGGCGCCGTAGACGGGGTCGTAGCCCTCCTGGGCGATCAGCTGCGTGGCCGACTCCGCCAGCTCGAGCTGCATCCGCCGGTCGGCCAGGCGGTGGCGGAGGTCCGCGACCTGCAGCTCGACGATCCGCTCGATCTCCGCGAGCGTCAGCGGCTTGAACAGCACGATGTCATCCACCCGGTTGAGGAACTCGGGGCGGAAATGGGTGCGCAGCTCGCCCATCACTCGCTCGCGGGCGTCCTCGCGGATCTCGCCTTCAGAGCTAGCTCCCTCCAGCAGGTGCGGGGAGCCGATGTTCGAGGTCATGATGATCACCGTGTTGCGGAAGTCCACGGTGCGGCCC
>CAXMLR010000078.1:0-4879 GCA_964194275.1 uncultured Solirubrobacterales bacterium | reverse complement strand
GTCTACAACCACACCGCCGAGGGGAACCACCTGGGGCCGATGCTGTCCTTCAAGGGTGCCGACAACGCCTCCTACTACCGGCTGATGCCCGATGACCTGCATCACTACATGGACTTCACTGGTACCGGCAACTCGCTCAACCCGGTGCACCCGAGCGTTCTGCGGCTGATCATGGATTCGCTGCGCTACTGGGTGACCGACTGCCATGTCGACGGCTTCCGGTTCGATCTCGCCTCGGCGCTGGCGCGGGAGTTCTTCGACGTCGACCGCCTGTCGGCGTTCTTCGACGTGATCCATCAGGACCCGGTGCTCTCTCAAGTCAAACTCATCGCCGAGCCGTGGGACGTCGGCCCCGGCGGCTACCAGGTGGGCAACTTCCCGATCCTGTGGTCGGAGTGGAATGGTGTCTACCGCGACGAGATGCGCGACTACTGGCGCGGCTTCACCAGCACTGGATCTTTCGCCCAGCGCCTCTCCGGCTCCGCGGACCTGTACGAGTCAGATGGACGCGAGCCGTTCGCGTCGATCAACTTCATCACGGCCCACGACGGCTTCACCCTCGCCGACCTCGTTTCCTACAACGACAAGCACAACCAGGCCAACCTCGAGGACAACCAGGACGGCACCGACGACAACCGCTCCTGGAACTGCGGCGCCGAGGGCGAGACCGGCGACCCTGCGGTGCTGGCACTTCGCGGACGCCAGCAGCGGAACTTCCTCACCACGCTGTTCGTCTCCCAGGGCACGCCGATGCTGCTCGGCGGCGACGAGATGAACCGCTCGCAGTGCGGCAACAACAACGGCTGGTGCCAGGACGGTGAACTCTCGTGGTACGACTGGAGTGAAACGCCCCAGAAGACACAGCTGCGGGACTTCACTCGTCGGCTGATCAGACTGCGCCACGAACACCCGGTACTGCGGCGCGAGAGCTTTCTGCGCGGGCAGGAGCTCAAGGGCTCCGGCCTACCGGACGTTTGGTGGTTCCGGGCCGACGGATTGAAGATGACCCGCAAGGACTGGCAGGGGGGTGAGCATGTGCTGGGGATGTTCCTCAACGGGCAGGAGATCCCGATGGCCGGACCGCAGGGGGAGGACATCGAGGATGACTCCTTCGTCGTGCTGTTCAACGCCCACCACGAGGATCGGTCGTTCACCCTCCCGCGCCGGCGCTTTGGGGCGCAGTGGGCGCTGGAGCTCTCGACCGCCGACCCCGACGCCGAAGCCGGCAGCGTCCGCTACGGCGCTCGCACCGAGGTTCCGGTGATCTCCCACTCGATCGTCATGCTGAAGCGGGTTGCGTGAGCGCCCCGGCCTCCGACCCGCGCCCGACGCCGGCCTCCGAGCTGCGGGCGACCTATCGACTGCAGCTGACGCCGGACTTCGGCTTCGCCCACGCCCGTGCTCTGGTCCCCTACCTCCGGGATCTCGGCATCTCCCACCTGTACCTATCGCCGTCGTTCCAGGCGCGCCCGGGGTCGCCGCACGGCTACGACGTGATCGACCCGGCCCGGTTCTCGGAGGAGCTGGGGGGTGAGGTCGCGTTTCAGGCGCTCGCGCAGGATGCCCGCGCCGCCGGCCTGGGAATCATCCTCGACGTCGTCCCCAACCACATGGCGGCCGACGACGCCAACCGCTTCTGGGCGGACCCCGCACTGCGCGAGCGCTTCTTCGACATCGATCCGCAGACCGGGTGCCACCGGCGCTTCTTCGACATCGGCGAGCTGGCCGGGGTGCGCCAGGAGGACCCGGATGTGTTCGCCGCGACCCACGAGCTGGTCCTGCGCCTGGTCGGAGAGGGCATGGTCGACGGGCTGCGGGTCGACCATCCGGATGGCCTGGCCGACCCCGCGGGGTACCTGGACCGCCTGCGCCGGGGCGGAGCCGAGAACGTGTGGGTGGAGAAGATCCTCGACCCCGACGAGCGGCTGCGGGACTGGGCGGTGTCGGGGACCGTCGGCTATGAGTTCCTCAACGATGTCTGCGCGCTGTTCATCGACCCGGCCGGCGAGACGGCGCTGACCGCGCTGTGGGAACGCGTCTCGGGTGACGCGCGGCCGTTCGGCGAAATCGCGCTGGAGGCCAAGCTCGAGCAAGCCGGTGGGACGTTCTGGCCCGAGGTGGAGCGGCTGGCGCGGGAGCTGGGCGCTCGCGAGGTCCCCGGAGGTCTCGAGGGCATCGCCCTGGCGCTCTCGTCGTTGCCCGTGTACCGGACCTACGTGGATGCGGTGGCCGGCGTCGTCGACGATCAGGACCGGCGCGCGCTGGCATCAGCTTCGCTGCCTGACGAGCTGCGGGAGCTGCTGTTGCTTGGGCGCGAGGTGCCGCCCGCGTTCGTGACCCGCTTTCAGCAGACCACGCCGGCGATCATGGCCAAGGGCGTGGAGGACACGGCGTTCTACCGCTACGCGCGCTTGCTGGCTCTCAATGATGTCGGTGGTGACCCGAGCCGGTTTGGGATCAGCGTGGAGCGCTTTCACGCGGCAAACCTCGAGCGGGCATCGCGTTTCCCGCTGAACCTGTTGACCACCCAGACCCATGACGCCAAGCGCTCGGCCGACGTGCGCGCGCGGATCGGGGTGCTGTCCTCGATGGCCTCCGACTGGTCCGCGGCCGTGGAGCGCTGGCTCGAGCTGACCGACGAGCTGCGCACCGACGGGGCGCCCGACGACGTCGAGCGCCTGTTCATCTTCCAGACCCTGGTCGGGGCCTGGCCGATCGAGGTCGAGCGGGTCGAGGAGTACATGGAGAAGGCCCTGCGCGAGGCCAAGCGCAACACCAATTGGGTCGCTCAGGACACCGACTGGGAGGAGGCGGTCAAGCGCTTCTGCCGCGAGCTCTATCGCCACGGACCGTTTCGATCGGACTTTGAGCAATTCGCCGCCCGGGTCGCTTCCGCGGGAGCGCGCCCGGCGCTCGGCCAGGTGGTGCTGAAGCTGACCTGTCCCGGCATTCCCGACATTTACCAGGGGGACGAGCTGCCGTTCCGGGCGCTGGTCGATCCCGACAATCGCCGACCGGTGGATTGGGCTTGGCACCAGGCCATGCTCCGGCGCCTGATGGGCGGCTCCCCGCCCGACGCGGGCACGCGCAAGCTGTTTCTGACCTTGAGACTGCTCGGCCTGCGCGGCCGCCGCCCCGAAATGTTTTCTCACGGCCTCTACCAGCCGCTCGACGCCGGCGAGCGCGCCTGCGCATTCCTGCGCGGCGACGACGTGTTCGTGGCCGTGGCGGTCCGGCCCGACGCCGGCGAGGAGGCCTCGGTGGAAACGCCGACCGGCCGCTGGCGCAACGTGCTGCGAGGCGAGGAGCACACGTTCAGCGGTCGAGAGGCGCTCAGTCGCGTGCTCGGTCCGCGCGGCTTTGGCGTGTACGAGCGGCTGTAGGCATCCAGGCGCCGGCCGCCCTCGGAACGGCCCCGCGCCGCAGCGGTCCGATAGCGTCCCCCTCCCCCGAATGCGCGTTCTACTCATTTCCTGGGAGTACCCACCCGTGATCGAGGGCGGATTGGGACGCCACGTCCGCAAGCTCTCAGAGCACTTGGTGGCCGACGGAGTCGAGGTGCACGTGCTGACCCGGGGTGGCAGACACCTTCCCACCCAGGGGGAGCGTCACGGAGTCGTCGTTCACCGGGTCCGCGAGCCTCAGTTCCCGAAGGACATCGAGGCGTTCGTGCGCTGGGTCGCCGCGATGAACACGGACATGCTCGAGCTCGGACTCGAGCTCTGCGAGCGCCACGAATTCGATCTCGTTCATTCCCACGACTGGCTCGTGGCCGGAGCGGCCGAACAGCTCGCGCGGACCATCGACCGGCCCTGGCTGGTCACCGTCCACGCGACGGAGTACGGCCGTCATCAGGGCTGGGTACTGAAGCACCCGCAGTCGCATATCCACGCCGCCGAGCGCCGCATGGTTCGCCGGGCCGATGCTGTGATCACCTGCTCGCACTACATGCGCGGCCACGTTGCGCGGGTGTTCGGCGTGGCCCCGCGGTCGATCGCCACGATTCCCAACGGTTTCGATCGACGCGACCTGGAGCCCGTGGTGTCCGACCTCGCCGGGCTGCGAGCGCGCTATGCGGCACCGTCTGAGCACCTGGTCCTGCTCGTCGGACGGCTGGTCTACGAGAAGGGGTTTCACCTCGCCCTCGACGCGCTGGCTCCCGTGATCACGCGTCTTGGCGATGTCCGCTTCGTGGTGGCCGGAACCGGCACGGCTGAGGCCGAGCTCAAGCGCCAGGCCCGTCGCCTGGGGCTGACCCGTCGCGGTACGTTCCTCGGGTGGGTGGGCGACGACATGTTGCACGCGCTCTACCGGGTGTCCGATCTCTGCATCGTCCCCTCGATCTACGAGCCGTTCGGGCTCGTGGCGCTGGAGGCGATGGCGTCGGGTTGTCTGTGCGTGGTCGCGGATACGGGCGGCCTGCGTGAAGTGGTACCCAGCGACGGCACCGTCGGCCTGCGCTTTCCCTCACGGGACTCCGCAGCGCTGAGCACGGTGCTTGAGCGAGTGCTGAAAGATGATGCGGCGCGGGCGCAGCTGGTGGCCGAGGCGCGCGAGCACGTCCTCCAATTCGACTGGAACGAGGTCGCCCGACGCACCCGAGAGGTCTACAACGACCTCGTCTTCACGCGCGCGGACCCGGGTCGTGGAGATCCGGGGCGCAACTTGAGCGTGCGGGGTCAGCGACTGCTTCCCTGATCGGTCAGCCGCCCGCGGTCTGGGTGCTTGCGTCGGGGGTGGCCGGAGCCTGACTCTGGCCCTGGGTCGCCGGGTCCGAGCTCCCCGCCGCCGGAGCCTGGCTCTGGCCCTGCGTCGCCGGGTCGGGGGTCGCGGCGGGCGCAGCCTGAGTCGACGCCGGAGCGGGTGCCGAATCGGCTGG
>CAXMLR010000077.1:0-1888 GCA_964194275.1 uncultured Solirubrobacterales bacterium | reverse complement strand
CGTGGCCTGTGAAAGTCGCTAAAGATCGGCCGGCCTTGAGCCGATAAGGCCTTTGACGCGGAAGCGTCGGAGGTCGACCATGAGCATGCCCGTCGAGCCGGAGAAGCGCGACTTCTTCTTCCACCTGTTCACCGCCCCCGAGGGGAAGTGCGAGGCCTGCGGGCGGGACCTCGTCGTCTCCCAGTGGCGCGGCCGGCATGTCGAAGGGCTCGACGGGTACCACTTGCTCGTCAACCGTGATCGCCGTTGCCCGGATGCGGCCTGCGTGGGACGGCTCCGGATCCTCAGGGCGCCTGACGAGCACCGCTTCGCGCTCAAGAACGACGTCTACGGTTTCGACGTCATGTTCGAGATCGCCGAGCGTCGACTCCAAGACGACTTGAGTTTCGAGGAGATCCGGCGGCGGCTCAACGCGCGAGGCATCCCGATCTCGCTCAGTTCGGTCTGCGACGCGTTCAAGCGCTTCGTCGCCCTCACGAGCTCTTGCGCCGCAGAGTCGGAGGAGACCCGCAAGAAGTTGCGTGATCAGGGTGGCATGGTCGTCCTGATCGACGGCGTCCAGTTCGACGACCGCTCGCCCGTCCTCTACCTGGTCATCGACGCGATCTCGCGCACGCCCCTCTTCGCCGAACGCCACGCGGTCCGCTCGAAGGAAGGCTTGGCGCCGCTCTTGAAGCGCCTGAAGGCCATGGACGTGCCGATCAAGGCGTTCGTGACCGACATGGAGAAGGGCCTCCTCCCCGCGATCCACCAGGTCTTCCCGAAGGTTCCCCACCAGTTCTGCCAGCTCCACTTCCTCAAGCGCTGCGCGGCGTCCCTGGACAAGCCGCTCGCTGCTCTCGGCGCCGAGGTGGATCGCGCCGCCGAGAAGCTGCGCAGCCTTCGGCGCGACCTTGCAAACGCACCTGCCCCCACGACGCCGCTTGAGACGCGCGAGCGCGAGGACGCCGAAGGGATCCTGATCGCCGCCCACACCGCGACGAAGCGCGCGGGGCGGGCGCCGTTCAAGCCCACGGCGCTCTACCGTCACGAGGAGCTTGAAAAAGTCGCGGCCGCCGCTGCCGAGATCGCACGCCTCCATAAAGGGGGGGGCCGTGGTTGTCAAAGATCACATCGGCGCTGATGCCGACTCCGCGTCGCACCGAGCTCGGCAACGAGCTCCGCGTCAACGTCGACGTCTTGAGCCACGTTCGAGACCTCCTCTTCGACCCCAACGCAGTGAACGGGGCCGTCGTTCGCCGCTCCGTCGAAAGCTTCCTGCGCCGCAAGCTCGCCCGCGCTCCGCAGCGCGGCAAGGGCGCCCGAAAGCGCCGCTTCCTGGAGCGCTGCCTCGCGACCGCGAAGCGCGCTCGGCGCGGACTCTACGTCTGCTACGGCAGGTCCGACGTCGACCACACGAGCAACCTCATCGAGAACGTGAACGGCCGCACGAAGCACCACCTTCGCCGCGTCGCTGGACGGGCCTCGACTGCCGGCGGTCCGATCGAGTCCTACGGCGAGATGCTCGTTCCCGTCGTCGTCGAGGCCAAGCTCCACGGCAGCGTCGCTCCGCTCCGCGAGCGCGTGGCGCACGTCACGCCCGAGGCCTATGCGAGCGCACGAGTGCGCCTGAAGAACCTCGCAGAGCCGGCTCGTCAGCACCGGTCCGTCGCGCGCCAGCCGGCGAAGTTCCTCGCCGGACTTGTCGCGCGCGCTCGGGCTGGACTCGAGGCGGCGCGCGCAGCGCTCGGAATTTAGCGACTTTCACAGGCCACGTCGTGGGCCCTGCTGTTGATGACTACCTCCACGCCATCGGTGAAGGACGCGACTTCGTCTCCGGTAGCACATACCCGGCGCGCTCGTGGAGCAACGAGGACGCCAGCACCCATGACCCTGTCTCTTATACACA
>CAXMLR010000076.1:0-12212 GCA_964194275.1 uncultured Solirubrobacterales bacterium | reverse complement strand
CCAGCCGGCGTGCGCTCGGCGGCAGATCGCGAGCGGAAAGCCCCCGCAGCGCCTCCCGGGCCTCGAGCGCGCGACCCAGCTCAAGCATCCCAATGTGGGTGCCGGGGGAGATCAATCCGTGCTTGCGCAGCCACCGGTGAAGCGACGCCGGCGAGGCCCACAGCTCGGCGCCATGGTCATCCCCGAGGCTGTAGTGGGAGTTGATGAAGGCTTGCACCACTGCGAGTTGACCCGGCGCGGGCGCGCGATCGCCGGGCTGGAAGGGGACCACAGGTTGGGTTTGTCTCTCACCGGTCACAGGCCTTTGAACGGTTAGCTTACAACTCCCGTCCCGGCCCGCGAGGTGCGTCAGGGCGTCGGGCGCGTCGCCGGCCCGCCTGAAACGACGCGAGCAACTTCTACCGCCGCCGCTCTTCGTCCCCACGACGTTCTCGACGCCGCGCACGAGCCGCTTTCAGGTGGTGCTCCGACCTCTGTACAGGGACGGCGCGAGCGGCGACGCGTGAGCCTGGCTGGGACCCGTCTAATCGTCTCATTGGTCGCGTTTGCGCGGTCGCGCCGCCCGCCACCAACCCCGCGGTTGGGTCCCGCCGATACGCCGCGAGCTTCGCGAGGGCCGCAGGTGGGAAGCCTATACTTGCCGGACCCGCCGATTAGGAGCGCGACGTGCAGGAGATGGTGATTTACGGTGTTAGCTTCGACATGGTCGGCAAACAGCCGATCGTGCTGCTGAAGACCGTAGAGAGCAACAAGTTCCTGCCGATCTGGATCGGCCACCCCGAAGCCGCGGCGATCCTGATGAAGCTGCAGGGTGCCTCCACGCCGCGCCCGATGACGCACGATCTGCTCTCCGACATGTTGGGAGAGCTCGAAGTGGAGTGCACCCGCGTGGCCGTCACCGAGCTTCGTGAGAACACGTTCTACGCCTCGATAAGCCTCCGGGTCGCCGGCCGCGACCTCGAAATCGATTCCCGCCCCAGCGACGCGCTGGCCCTCGCCGTCCGCTCCGGCGCCCCGATCTTCGCCGCCGACGATGTGATCGCCGAGTCCGCGATCGAGTTCGAGCACGAGGTGGAGGACACTGAGGAGGTGGTCGAGAAGTTCAAGGACTTCCTCGACCGCGTGACCCCGGAGGACTTCGCCGGGGAGTAGGAAGGCGATGGCGCGCGCGGCGTCGCCGCAGCCCACCGGATCCCGTAAAATCGGCCGTGCGGAAGGCGTCGATGCGGAATCGTCTACTTGGACTGCTCGGGCTGGTGGCCGCGGTTGCTCTCGGCTGCTTCCTCCTGCTCGTGCCCGGCTCGGCCTCGGTCCCGGCACGCGCGGAGTCAGCGTCAGCCGCGTGTCCACGCCTCGGTAGCTCCGACGGCGCCGGACACCCGTCCTCACCCCGTTTCGCCGCTGGCCACGCGGCCAGCCCCCTCACCCCAGAAGTCAACCCGGCCTGCGTCCAGCCCGCCGACGCGGTCGACGCCGCGAACTTCGGCGCCGCGCTGACGGCCCGCCTCGGAGCATCCCCCGAGCGGTACGCCGCAGCGATCGCCGCGCGCCGGCGAATGGCCAAGCGGGGCCCGACCGTGCCGGGTGGTCGTGCGTACTGGCAGCCGGCCGCGAGCGGGCCGCTCGTGGCCGACTCCAGGCAGTATCCAATCAGCGCCAGCAGCGGCTACGGTGACCTGTCTGGGCGGGTGAGCTCGTTCGCCTACGACGCGGCGCACCGGCGCGTTTTCGCGGCCGCCTCGCAGGGCGGGGTCTGGGAGTCCGATGATCTCGGAGCCAGCTGGCGCTCAATCGCTGCTGGGCTCCCCACCCAGATCACCGGCGCCGTCGGCTACTCGAGTGCGCGCGGGGGCACGATCATCGTCGCCACCGGGGACAACGCGTTCGGTGGCTACACCTACGGAGGTCTGGGGACGTTCTACAGCGGCGACGATGGCCGAAGCTGGCATCGTGCCCGGGGAATTCCGAGCGGCGCGCTGTCCTTCAAGGTCGCCCCCGACCCCGCCCGGCCGGACGTGGTCTACGTGGCCACGGGATTCGGCCTGTATCGCTCGGCTGACGGTGGGCACAGCTTTCAGAATGTGCAGCTGCCGACGGGCCGGTGCGCCGGCAACTCACTGCGCACCGACTGCTTCCTCGCCAACATCGTCACTGACGTAGTCGTGCAGTCGGCGGACCACTTCGGCCATCGCGGCGGTGCCGTGCTCGCCGCCGTGGGCTGGCGGGCCGGGTCAGCGCCCAACGCCGACGGGCGCCCGCAGTCGCCGTCCAACGGGCTTTACCGCTCGGCGACGGGGATGCCAGGGTCGTTCGCGCGGCTGGCCGCTCCCGGGTTCGCCGCCTCGGATCGGATCGGGCGCGTCGCACTTGGGGCCGCGACCGGTCCGAGCCAGAACCACGGCTATGTCTACGCCGAGGTTCAGGACGTCAAGCTGTTCAACACCCAGAAGATCGACGGCCTCGACATACCCCGCCTGCCCGACCCGCTCGGTCTGGGAATCGATCCCACGCGGACCGCTACCGTGCTCAACGGCGTCTACGTCTCGGCCGACTTCGGGCAGAGCTGGAAGGAGATGTCCGACTATCACGGCTTCGCGCTTCCGCTTAACGGATCGCGCCAGACCACAGACCCTGGGTTCGAGCTGCTCGGCTCCTACGGCCCCGGGATCCAGGCTTGGTACAACGAGTGGATCGAGCCGGATCCGACCCGGTCCTCCGGCGGGGCGCCGACGCGGGTGCTCACCGGTCTCGAGGAGCTGTGGCAGACGAGCTCGACCACCGCGCCAGCCAGCGGCTTCGAACTGTTCCACGCGCTGACTCAGTACAACGGCAACCAGTCGCCCGACTGCATCCTCGTGCTGCTCCAGCAGCTGGTGTGCCAGAACCTCCCTCAGAGCATCGCTTCGGCTGTGCATCCGGACCAGCACGCCGGGCTGTTCGTTCCTGACGGGCACGGCGGGACGACGCTGCTGATCGGCAACGACGGCGGCGTGTACCGACAGCACGTCAGGACCGGGGAAGAGCTCTCGGTCGGGCGCTTTGGCCGCGGCTCGCAGACCGGACTGCAGACGCTCGAGCCCTACGGAGTCTCGGCTGCCCGGGACGGCACGCTCTATGCCGGCCTCCAGGACAACGGCAACGTCAAGATCACCCCGGACAAGCGGCAGTTCGAGACGCTCGGTGGTGATGGGGTGTTCACCGCTGTCGATCCGGCCAACAGCAGGATCGCCTACGACACGCTCCCGGACGGGGTGGTATTCGTGACCACGGACGGCGGCCACGATTGGCGCAATGCCTCGCCCGGCGCCGTCACCAATCCCTCCTTCTACACCCCGCTAGCGATGGATCCGCTGAGCGCGAACCACCTGGTGACCGGTGGGCGAGAGGTGTTCGACACCACCGCCGGTCCCCGCACGGCGACGTCGAGCAACGGCCTCACGATCGATCCCTCCAGCGACTGGCAGCAGGTGTTCGACCTCGGCACGCGCAAGCATCCGGGCGACCCGAGCGCCGCCGCCGACACGCCCGCCGACGCAGAGAACCAGGTCTCCGCTGTCGCCGTGCAAGGCGCAGCGGAGTACGTCGGCTACTGCGGCGGCTGCGATCCCGTCAAGGACCACGCGTTGTTCGGCTCCGGGATCGCGACGAACATCGGCGGCTCGGCTCCAGCGGCGGCCGGCTCACCCAGCGGCTGGCACATCGCGGCGGCCAGAGGGCTGGCGCACCGGATCATCACCTCGGTGGCGATCGACCCGCGCAACTCGCACCACGTGTTCGTCACGCTGGGCAGCTCGACGCTACGCCCATACGCGTCGCCGGGAGCCGTCGGGAACGACGGCGTCGCCTTACAGGCGGGTTCGGTCTACGAATCCCAGGACGCGGGTCAGAGCTTCACCGACATCTCCGGCAACCTCCCGGCCATCGGCGCCGCCTGGGTGTCCTTCCACCGCCGCCAGCTGGTGATCGCAGATACGGTCGGCGTGTTCGCCTCGACCGGCAACGTTTCGACTACGAAGCTCAGCCGCCTTCGTTACGGCCTGCTCGGACGCGGGCTCCCGTCCGTGCCCGTGTTCTCGCTGGTCTTCTCCCCGAGCGACCCGGACCTGATGGTCGCGGCTACGTTCGGGCGAGGCGTGTGGACGTATCGCTTCGGCCGTCGCTGACGGCGCTCCCGTCGACCCGCGCCGCCGCCGCCAGCGCCAGCTCCACCTGCTGGTGATGGTGGATCAGCGCGGGCTCGTTGCGCCCGTACACCACCTCGGGCATCAGCCCTGAGCGCAGCGAGCGGTGGATGTCCTGCTGCTGGCCGAAGTCCTCCTCGAACACCACCTTCGTGGTGAAGCGAACATTTGCATCCCAGAACGCGCGCTCCTCGTCGGTGGCCGGCGCGCGTGGTGCGTAAAAACGCACAGTGACCCGGGTCCGGTGCGGATCCTCGGGCTCGGGATACATGTCCCACAGCTCGGCGTGGCCGCTCATCGGCAAATTGATCGCGACGCTCGGGAACAGGATGTAGACGATCGATGCGTTGGCGCGCAGATCCCACTCGCTCTCGGGAAGCTCCAGCAGCTTCGTCACCTCCTTGCGCATCACCACGCCGCGGGTGTGCGGGCCGAAGTTCTCGCCCACGAACGGCGTCGAGAGCATGTCCGGCGCGAGCGTGTTGCGGTGCAGCGAGAAGACGTGGTAGCTCTCGAGAAACGTGTCGTGGATCAGCTTCCAGTTGGCGTCGAAGCACCCGGTTCGCTCGGACAGGAAGTGCCACGATCCGAAGTCGTAGTCGGCGAGCTCCGAGCCGAGCCCGGCCAGCGCCGCCTCGACGTCGATCGTCCGCGCCGGGCCCGCTCCGATGGCCGCGAAGATCAAGCCGAAGCGCTCGGCCACGGGCAGCGGGAAAAGCCCGAACTCACAGCGATCGAGCTCCGCGAATGCGTCGCGGGCGAGCGGCTGGCCCAGCAACTCACCATTGAGGTCGTAAGCCCACGAGTGATAGGGACACTTCAGCGCCCGTCCGGGGCGCCCGCGGCCGGTGAACACGCGCCCTCCGCGATGCCGGCAGATGTTCAAGAAGGCCCTGACCTCGGCATCTTCGCCGCGGATCAACAGCAGCGGGACCCCGGCGATCTCCCGGGCCAGGCAGTCCCCGGTCGCCGGCAGGTCTGCGCTCAGTCCCACGACCAGTGGCTGGTCCCGGAACAGCCCTGCCGTCTCGGCCGCCAGCCGCTGTGGATCGGTGTACACGGCCGCTCGCTGGCGAAACACCGCGGGCGCCATCGTGGTCGTGTGCGCAGCGCGCAACTCGAAGAATTGCCGCAGGAGCTCTCGCTGTGTCTCTGGGTTCACCGTTCCCGTCCGGCGCCGAGGATCCGGCCGATCAGATCGTCAAAGCCTATCCCGGCTGCGTCTGCAGCCTGCGGCAGCAGGCTCGTCTCGGTCAGACCGGGGATCGGATTCGCCTCGAGCACGTACAGCTGATCGGTCTCGTGTTCGAGCATCAGATCGACCCGGGCAAAGCCTGAGCAGCCGAGCAACGCGTACACCGACAACGCCACTTCGCCGGCTCGCGCGGCCAGCGCGGCGTCGAGCTCGGCCGGGCAGACGAAGCGTGTACGCCCGATCTCGTATCGGCTTTCGAAGTCGTAGAAGTTCTCCTCCTGGGGGACGGCCTCGACGATCGGAAGCGCCCGAGGCACGCCGTCCTCTTCGATCACCGAGACCGCCAGTTCGCGTCCTGCGACGTAGCGCTCGAGCAGCACCTTGCGGTCATACGAGAACGCCGCCACGAGCGCGGCCGGGACGTCGGCCGGTGTCCGGGCGAACTTGATCCCCAGCGCTGATCCCTGACTGGCGGGCTTGACCACGATCGGAAATTGGAGCCGTTCCTCGATCGCCGGCAGCGCCTGAGCGGCGCCGAGGGCCTTGAACGCAGTCTCGTTGAAGGCGAAGAAATCGGGCGTGAGGATCCCGCCGTCGCGCATCGCGTGCTTGGCCAGCACTTTGTCGGCGGCGCGGATACACGCGGACACCCCAGAGCCCGTGTAAGCGATCCCCATCGCCTCGAGCAGCTCCTGAACCGTGCCGTCCTCGCCGTCGCGGCCGTGCAGGGCGACAAAGGCGATCTCCGGAGCGGACGCAGTCAGCCGCTGCACCAGGTCTCCATCGACGTCAATTGGAATCACCTCGTGGCCGAGGCGCTCGAGGGCATCCTGCACCCTGGCTCCCGACTTCAGCGATACCTGGCGCTCGAGCGACCGGCCGCCCTTGAGCACCGCAACCAGGCTCATCCGGTGCGTTTGCGCGGAAGCTGCAGCACCTTGGCCAACTCGGGATCCGGCGCGGGCAGGGAGGGCCGGGTCCCGGATCCGGGGCTCTCCGGCGCTTCTGCTCGCCGGGCCGCGTTGGTCGGGCCCGCGCCGGTGAGCGTGCTGTAGAGGCCGACCTGCTCGCGCACCACCTCTCCGATTCGCCGGATTCCCTCGCGGATCTCGTCCTCGTCGACACCAGAGAAGTTGAGGCGCATCGCCGAGCCTCCTCGGCCGTCGACGTAGGCGGCTCGGCCCGGGACGAAGGCGACGTGCTCCTGCAGCGCGCGCGCCAGCAGGTCCGTGGTGTCGATGTACTCGGGCAGCGTGGCCCAGATGAACAGGCCCCCCTGGGGATGGGTCCACCGTGCCTCCCGCGGGAAGTGCTCGGCCAATGCATCCAGCATCACGTCCCGCCGCCGACGATAGATCTCGATCAGCGACCGGACGTAGTCCTCCCACGGGCCGGAGTCGAAGTACGCGCTGACGAAGTATTGCGAGATCGAGGACGAGCAGAGATCGGAAGCCTGCTTGCCGATGTTCATCTTGGCCAGCACCGGAGCCGGGGCAACGGTCCAGCCAAGACGGACACCGGGGGAGAGGATCTTCGAGAACGTGCTCGCGTAGATCACGAACTCGTCGTCGAGCGAGTACAGCGTCGGCAGCGGGTCGCCTTCGTAGCGCAGCAGGCCGTACGGGTTGTCCTCGAGCACCAGCAGCTCACGCTCACCGGCGATGCGGACCAGCTCGCGCCGGCGCTCCAGCGACATCGTCACGCCGGCCGGGTTGTGGAAATTGGGGACGGTGTAGATGAACTTCGGCCGCCGCCCGCTGCGGTCGAGCTCGGCCAACGTCGACTCGAGCTCGTCGATGCGCATTCCGTCGCGATCCATCGTCACCTGCACAACGTCGGCCTGGTAGGCGCAAAAAGTCGGCACCGCGCCGGGGTACGTTGGCGCCTCGGTGACCACGACGTCGCCCGGGTCCACCAGGGTCTTGCAGACCAGATCGATGACCTGCTGGCCGCCGGTCGTAACCAGCACCTCGTCGGTCTCGATCTCCATTCCTTCGGCCAACATCACCTGGGCGATGCAGCGCTTGACCAGGGTGAGGCCTTCGGTCGGCCCGTACTGGAGCGCGCGCGCACAGGACTCTGCGGCCACGGTCCGCATCAGCGACGCGTAGGAGTCGGGTGGGAACGTGGAGGTGTCAGGCATCCCCCCGGCCAGCGAGATCACGTCCTCGCGCTCGGTCAGCGCCATCAGGTCGCGCATCGCCGATGACTTCATGACCTTGGTTCGCT
The DNA here is from genome assembly GCA_964194275.1 of uncultured Solirubrobacterales bacterium. Taxonomy (GTDB): domain Bacteria; phylum Actinomycetota; class Thermoleophilia; order Solirubrobacterales; family Solirubrobacteraceae; genus Palsa-465. The sequence continues at coordinate 4,607 of CAXMLR010000076.1, read as the reverse complement.
CGGCGAACAGGGCAGCGTATCGTTCGATGTCGCGAGCCGTTGATCTCGGCCGCCGGCTCCGCGGCCCACGGCCCTCAACACCGGAGCCGCGGCTCATCGGCGTCTCTGCACTATCGTCACGCTCCCTCACGGTACAGCACCATGCACCTCGTCTTCGACATCTTCCAGGGGATCGGCGTCGCGGCCGCGGTGGGAATCCGCCCGTTCCTGCCCGCCCTCGTAGCCGGCGGCCTCGCGGCCGGTAACGTCGAGATCCACTTCAGCCACACGGACTATTCTTTCCTGCAGAGCGCGCCTTTCCTGCTCGCCCTGGGGGTGCTGGCAGTGGTGCTGGCGCTGGCGGAACGGCGTCTCGCCGCAAGCCGCATCGAGACCGGCCCGGGCGCGCGGATACTGGGAGCCGCCGCCGTCGTCCTCGGCGCGCTGTTCTTCGCCGGATCGCTATCCCGTGGTCACTACGCCGTCTGGCCAGGATTCATCGGCGGCGTGGTTTGCGCCGTCGTCGGCATCCTGGCCACGCGGCCGCTGTTCGCCCGGGTGCGGACGCGCCTTGACGACAGCGCGGCGGCTGCGGTGCCGCTCTATGCGGAGGCCCTCGGGATCATCCTGGCGATGCTGTCCGTGGTCGCACCCCCGGTCGGAGTGATCGGCCTCGGCCTGCTGCTCTGGCTGCTGTTTGCCGGTCGCCGGCGCGACGGCCAGAAGTACGCGGGTCTGCGGATTCTCAGGTGAGCGCCCAGCCGACCAAGAAGCTCGTCCTGGTGGTGATCGACGCCCTCAAGCCGGAGATGCTCGAGCGGGCGATCGCCGCCGGACGGGCCCCCGCGCTGGCCCGCATCCGCGAGCAGGGAGCCTACGTGGACGACTGTGCCGCCGCATTTCCGTCTGTGACCCCGGTCTGCGCCGCCAGCATCGCGACCGGGGTCGGGCCGGACGCGCATCACATCCCCAGCATGAACTGGTACCACCGGGAGGAGCAGCGCTACGTCGAGTATGGCTCGAGCTTCTCCGCCAGCCGGCAGTTCGGTGTGCTGCGGTCGCTCACCGACACGGTGTACCGGATGAACGCCGAGCATCTCTCCCACGACGTGGAAACGGTCTTCGAGTCGCTCGACGACATCGCAGTGCGGACGGCCGGGACCACCTACCTGATCTATCGCGGCCGGCACCAGCACGAGGTGGCCCAAGAGAGCGCGCTCGCCCGAATCGTCACCTCCACCCTGTTCCGGCGAACCATCGACGGGCCCCAGGAGCTCTTCTACGCCGACCTGTACGCGAGCCGCAAGACCGGATGCCGGGGGCAGCTGGGTATGCCCGGCATCCGCGACCAGCACACCGGCTGCGTGGGCGCCTACCTGGTCGAGCACGACCTGTTCGACTTCATGCTGTTCTCGCTGCCCGACAACGATGCGTTCTCGCACAAGAACGGCCCCCACGCCCAGGTCACCTCGATCGCGGCGGCCGATCGGCAGATCGAGCGATTGATGCACGCCGCCGGAGGTCCGGATGCGTTTCTCGACACCCACGCGGTAATCGTCTGCTCAGATCATTCTCAGGCGCCGGTGGAGGAGCGCATCCGCCTCGACCGCGCGTTCGTCGACTTCGACGTCGCCACCCCGGGCGGCACCCGCGCGGCGACGGGGGAGATCGCGCTCAGCCCCGCGCAGCGCTCGGCGATGATCTACGCGCTCGACGAGGACCAGCGGGAGGACACGATCGCCCGGGCGGTCGAGGTCGTGGGCGAACTCGAGGGAGTCGATCTGATCATGTGGCGGGGCGACGGTCGTGCCGACGAGGCCGCAGTGCGCAGTGACCGGGGCGAGCTGCGGTTCTCGCCCGACGGCGACGTTGAGGACGATCGCGGGCGGCGCTGGAGTCTGGAGGGGGACCTGGCGGCGCTCTCGGCCAAGGTCGAAGATGGCCGTTTCCTCAGCCTTGACTACCCGGACGCACTCGAGCGCATCTGGTCGGCACTGAGTTGCCCCACGGCGGGCGACGTGCTGCTGTCGGCGGCGCCGGGCTACGAATTCGTCGACTGGGGTGGATCCGACCACGTCGGAGGTGGCAGCCACGGTTCGCTGCACCGCTCGGACTCGCTCGGGGCCCTGCTGTGGTGCGGCACCGGGCCTGGATCGCGTAAGACCCGCGACCAATGGTCGTTGCGCGACGTGGCGCCGATGATTCGCGAGCATTTCGGTGCGGTGCCCGACCCGCGGGGCGATTAGGAGCCCGTTAGTCTCCCGGCGAGCTTAGGGTCCTCCAACATCGCCTCGATACATTCACGAAATGCCGGAGGATCTGACGAGCACCATCGAACTCCCGTTTCGCGTGCGGGTGCGCCATGGCGTGCGCCAGACGCAGAACTGGCTTCAGCTGATCCGCTTCGCCACCGTCGGCGCGAGCGGGTACGTGGTCAACCTCAGCGTGTTCACGGGTTGCGTGCAGCTGCTGAGCATCGATTACCGGATCTCGGCGATGATCGCGTTCGTGATCTCGGTCGTCAACAACTTCTGGTTGAACCGACACTGGACGTTCGCCGCCAAGCACGAGCATCCAATATTTCAAGGCGCCCGCTTCTTCGCCGTCTCGCTTGTGGCCTTCGCCTTCACCTACGTCGTGCTGATCGCGCTTGTCGACGGGGCCGGCGTGAGCAAGGTCCTTGCGCAGGCGATCGCCATCGTGGCGGGAACGCCGCTGTCCTTTCTCGGACAGAAGCTTTGGAGCTTCCGCGCGTAGGCGCGCTCCTCGCGCTCCTCCTCGCGATCGTCTGGGCTCCCGCGGCGAACGCTGCCGGTCCGAGCGCCTCGTCCGCAGCCACCGATTCGAACACGCCGAGTCTCGTCGCGTCCCAGCACACGCCGCCGGCCGGCTACCGGCTGACCGCGGTGCGAGCCGAGCGGATCGCCGCGCTGGCTCCGAACATCGTCGACGAGCTCCGCCGCCATCCCCGCGCAATGCCCTACGAATACACGAAGGGTTCCGGGCGCTGGCAGGTGAGCTGGTTCTCCGTCGGCGCCAGCCCCAAGGAGCTTGCTCAGGTCTACGTCGATGACGCCACCGGGAAGGTCACGGAAGCGTGGACCGGCTTCCAAGTGGCGTGGACCATGGCTCGTGGATATTCCGGGGCCTTTGGACGGCGGGTCAACGCCTGGTACGTCTGGATTCCGATGTGCCTGCTGTTTGCCGCGCCGTTTCTTCCCTGGCGACGTAGACCAACCCTGCTGCACCTGGATCTCGCTGTCCTCCTGGCGTTCTCGATCTCTCTGGTCTTCTTCAACCGGGGCCAGATCGGGATCTCGGTTCCGCTCGCGTACCCGTTCCTGCTCTACCTCCTGATCCGCATGCTGGCGCTGGGATTCGGGCGCGGGCGCCCGCGCGAGCCGTTGCGGATGATCGTCCCGGTGACGTGGCTGGCCGTCGCTGTGGTGTTCCTCGTGGGGTTCCGGATCGGGCTCAACGTGACCGACTCCAACGTGATCGACGTCGGCTACGCCGGCGTGATCGGAGCGGACAAGATCGTGCATGACAAGCCGCTTTACGGAGGCTGGCCGCACGACAACGCCAACGGCGACACGTACGGCCCGGTCAACTACCTCGCCTACGTCCCCTTCCGCCAGCTGTTGGGCTGGAGCGGCCGCTGGGACGACCTGCCCGCGGCCCACGCAGCAGCGGTGCTGTTCGATCTGCTGACGCTGCTCGGGGTGTTCCTGCTCGGCCGGCGCGCGCGAGGTCCGACCACCGGCGTCGTGATGGCGTATGCGTGGGCGGCGTACCCGTTCACGTTGTACGCCCTCGCCTCCGACAGCAACGACACGCTGGTGGCGCTGCTGATCGTCGTGGCTCTCCTGGTCGCGGGCTCGGCCCCGGGCCGCGGGGTGGCCGCGGCATGGGCCGGGCTGACTAAGTTCGCGCCGCTGGCGATGGCCCCCCTGCTCCTGCGTGGGACCGGGAGTTGGCCCCGCAAGCGCTCGATCGCGGCCTGCGCCGTCGCCTACGCATTTGCCGCCGGCCTGGTGATGCTCCCAGTTCTGGGCCACCATGACCTGGGCTCGTTCTGGCGAGACACGATCGCATACCAGTCCGGGCGTGGGTCGCCGTTCTCGGTTTGGGGCTTATGGGGCGGCCTTGGTCTTGCGCAGCATCTGGTGCAGGGCGCTGCGGCTGCGCTGGCGTTGGCGGTGGCCTTCGTGCCCCGCCGCCGTGGGCTGGGCGAGGTGGCCGCGTTGGGGGCCGCCGTCCTGATCGCGCTGCAGCTGGGGATCTCCCACTGGTTCTATCTCTACATCCCGTGGTTCTTCCCGTTGGTGATGCTCGCTCTGGTCCTCTCCCACCCCCGGAGTCCGGGTGTGGCGAACCTCCCGGAGTGGATCGTCGAACGTCCGCAGGTAGAAGCGGCTAGCTGACTCCGGCCGGCTCGAGCACCTGCTCGATGGCCTCGGCGTGCAGCTTCCCGCCGGTCCGGACCAGGACGCCGTTCAGCCACGGATCCTCCTCCGAGGTCTCGAACTTCACCGGCATCCGCGTGATCATCGACTCGAGGGCCTGCTCGCGCTTGACCCCGATCACGCCTCCGCGCGGCCCGGTCATGCCGACATCGGTGATGTACG
>CAXMLR010000075.1:0-1966 GCA_964194275.1 uncultured Solirubrobacterales bacterium | reverse complement strand
GCGCCGCCGGTCGCGGCGCCACCGATACAGAGCCGTCGTATCCCGTCGCCGGCGGGCGGTGAGGTCCGCCGACAGCAAGCCAGCTCGAACCAGCCAACCAACCGATCCGTCCGGCCCGGCGTTCTTGCTCCGGGTGCGGCGCCTGAGGTGGCGTATGCCGACCGATGAGAAGAACTCCGCCCATGCCTCCGGCTATTCAGTCGAAGCAGACTGAGGGGGGGTTCCGCTCGGCCGCCTTTGCCGGGCGCCCCGGGCTCCTGGGATCTGCATCAGCGACACCAGCTTGGCGGCGGCCATGATGTCCCCGGCGATCGCCAAGCGTCCGGTGAAGTACGCCCGCATCGGGTCCGAATTTCCGCTGGCGATATTCAGGAATTCTGCTCCGTCGACGGTGATCGTCACGCGCGGCGGTGGCTCCTGGCCCCCACGGATGACTCGGGACTCGCCATCCGAGACGATCAGGTCGTAGACGTCGGTGGCACCATCCGAGCGCCCAGTGATAACCCAGCGGATCGACGAGTTCAGCGTGGCTGATCGCCGGCGGTCCAGGAATTGGGGCATCTGCCAAAAGATCCCATCGAGAACGAGGCGGCGGGCGGGACTGTGCATCACCTGCTCGAGCCGTTCCGGCGAGACGCCTCGGGCAGTGCGCGCGAGGCGTTCGGCAACCTGCCGGGGCGCAGCGGAAACCGCGCGCCCGAGCGACGCGACCGGGGTCAGCCGGTCAGGTTCTGGCGGGCGCATCTAGACCGCCCTCGAGGCTCCGCCGTCCACTAGCAACGTCGTGCCGGTTATGTATCCCGCTGGCACAGAGCACAGAAACGCGGCCGCCGCCGCGAACTCGCTGACGCTGCCAAGCCGGCCGGCCGGAATCTGGCTGACCCGTTCCGGGCTATCCGCGCCCAGCTCCCTCGCCCGGTCCGTCGCGATCACGCCGGGCAGCAGCGCGTTGACCGTGACGCCGTCACCGGCCACCTGGCGAGAGATCGTCTTCAGCGCAGCGAGCAGCCCCGCGCGATGGGCCGAGGACAGCACAAGCGCGGGGTTCGGCTCCCGCACAACGCTGGATGACACCGAAACCACGCGGCCCCATCCCCGATCGCGCATTCCCGGCACGACCGCGCTGATCAGAGCAACCGCCCCCAGGAGCAGCAGCTCATAGGCATTGCGCCACTGCTCGGCGGTGAAAGCCAGCGCGTCCGGGGACGCGGGCGGACCGCCGCCATTCGCAATCAGGATGTCGATTGGGCCGAGCGCGTCCTGCACCCGGCTGACCAGCCCAGGCACTGCATCGACGTCGGTGGCGTCATGAACGAACCCGTGCGCCGCGAGTTGCGCGGCTGCGCGCTCCACGCGCTCGCCCGATCGCGAGCTGACGGCGACAGTCGCCCCCTCCTCGACCAGAGCGCGAGCGATCCCGAACCCCAGACCCTTCGAGGCCCCTGTGACGAGCGCAACCTTGCCATCGATCCCCAGCTCCATCGACCGATCGTACCGGCGAGCTCAGCCGCCGCGCTCTCGCCAGAGGACGGCGACCACAGCACCCGCTGGGCACGAGATTGCGCATAGGAGGGCCGCGGTGTTCCAGCCATTCAGCAGCGCCAGCCGCACCGAGCGACCGCTCCGGGCTGAGGCGATAGCCATCACCCGCGCCACGCCCGCAACGCCGCCGAGATCGCGGAGGCGTTCGCGAGTCCGCTGCCAACCCAGCCGGCCGCCACGGTGGCGACAGCGCCGGCGATTGGTCCAAGGGCGATTCCACCCCCGAGCGCTGCGCCAAACGCTGGTGGCCGGGGCGCGCGGTCGGCCGGGTGCGAACGCAGCGGCTCTCAGACTCAGGGCGGGCGGTGCCGGAAGTGCCGGCTGGCCCCCATCGGGCCGGCCGGCCACGCGTCGTTACCATTTGCCCCCGGCGGGGCGGTTAGCTCAGCTGGTAGAGCGCCTGCCTTACAAGCAGGAGGTCACT
>CAXMLR010000074.1:0-3198 GCA_964194275.1 uncultured Solirubrobacterales bacterium | reverse complement strand
ATTGACTACGTTTCGAGCAACGGCTTCCAGACCCTCTGCTTCAACTGCAACGTCGGCAAGCGGTTCAATGGCGGTGTCTGCCCGAAACACCTCATCGACCTGCGCGAGGAAGTCCATGACACACAAGCGGTTGGTTAAAATCGGGCGGCTTTGGCTGCGCGCGAAAGGCTGTCGCCTTGTTCTCAGTGAAAGGGCGTCTTCCGATGGAGAAGCGCCCGATGTCATCGGTTGGAAGTCCGGGCGGCAGAGCATCTTGATCGAATGCAAAGCGTCGCGGGCCGACTTCCGCCGCGACAAGGACAAGTGGTTCCGCCACGGCGAGTTGGGCATGGGTCAGCAGCGCTTCTTCATGGCTCCGGCTGGCGTCATCCCCAAGGCGGAGCTTCCCGCCGGCTGGGGCCTTCTCGAAGTGAGTGGCAACAACGTGTCGACGGTCGTTCCCAGCGGACTCCGCTACTTCGACGAGCGCCGCGCCGCCGCTGAGGTCCCGCTACTTGTGGCCTGCCTCCGCCGAACGCAGCTGGAGCTCAAGGCCCACAGGAGACCGCGCCACGCGCACACTGCGCGGTGAATCGCGGGACTGGTAAACCCTCCCTATGCACACCGCGACCGCGTTCTCTTCACGAAACGAAGGAGAATCAGGCTAACGACGTAAGAGTACGAACGTACAAGCTGGCCGGAGGACTTCACCCATGGGGAAGCGTGGTGAGCCGAAGTTGGGAGCCGAGGGCGCGACGTTGAGCTTCAACGGGAGCATCCACGTCGAGGCGTCGGATCAGCGCCTCTCGTCCGATGCTGGCGCGCTCATGCTCCGCGAGTTTGACGAGCGGCTCGGCTTCACGCGCGACCTGTCGAGGCGCTTGCTCGACCCGCGAGACCCTCGGTTCGTGACCTTCTCGCTCGCCGAGCTTCTGCGCGAGCGCCTCTACATGATCGGGCTCGGCTGGAAGGACCAGAACGACGCGAACCGGCTGCGAGACGACGCGGCGCTCTGCGCGGCCGTCGCCGATCGACGCGGGGCCGACGCCGCCTCGGACCCGCTGGCGTCGCAGTCGACCCAATCCCGGCTGGTCGACCTCCTCGCGCTGCGCCCGAACCGACGGGAGCTCCGCTGGGCGCTCGTCGACCTCGCGATCCGAGGCCGGGAACTCGCCGGCCGGAAGCCGCTCGAGCGCTTCACGGTCGACCTCGACTCCACCGACAAGGAGACGCACGGCTCGCAGGAGGGGGCCAACTACAACGGCCACTACGAGCACACCTGCTACCACCCGCTCCTCGCGTACGTCGCGGAGACGGGCGACCTCGTCGGCGCATGGCTCCGACGCGGAAACGTCGCGAGCCAGAAGGGCGCCTCGGCCTTCGCGGTCGGGCTCCTCGACCGACTCGAGCTGAAGTACGGCCGAGTCGGTGCCGTGCGCGGCGACGCTGCCTTCGCGGTCCCGCAGCTCATGGCCTGCCTCGAGGAGCGGGACACGCGGTTCGTGTTCCGGATCAAGACCAACGAGGTTCTCCAGGCCCTCGCCGAGCCGTTCCTGAAGCGCCCTGTCGGCCGCCCGCCGAACCACGTCCGCGAGTGGACCTACGAGCTCACGTACCAGGCCGGCACATGGGCCAAGCCCCGCCGTGTCGTTCTCGTCGTGATCGACGACCCGGCCGACCGGTTCATGGGCGAGCCTAGCCTTCGCCACTTCTTCCTCGTCACGAACTACACGCCGACGGAGAAGCATGGTGCGAGACTGCTCGAGCACTACCGGAACCGCGGAACGTGCGAGACCTGGATCGGCGAGTTCAAGAACGAGGTCATGCCGCTCCTGAGCTCGCCGCGGCTCGTCGAGAACGCCGCGACCTTCATGCTCGGAGCGATCGCCTTCCAGCTCGCCCACGTCGTGCGCGTCGCCGTGACCGCCGCCGAGCGCCGCCCCGAGACGCTCACGATCGCGGGGCTGCGCGAAGGCGTGCTGAAGGTCGCCGTGCGCTTCACGCGCGGCCAGCGGCGCCTCTTCGCCGCCGTCGCTGCGTCGGCCTGGTCCACCTGGTCCGCCGTCCTTCGCTGGCTCGCTCGCCGGGCGGCTGTCGTCGTCCCACGCTGACGACGGCCTCGGCGCGACAGCGTCGTCGCGCACGAGGCCGGGCACGGTGCCCTTGCTTGCTCGGCACGTAGAGCGGAACCCGCAGCCTGCCGTTCAACTCGACGCGCGCCGCCGCCCGACTCAGGCGACACGGGTGTTGCACCGCCTGCACCATTGTGACGTTTGACGACGCCAACTTGCCAAACCGTATGCATCGGTCCGGCTGAACGTGCTTTGTTCCGTTGCCGAGTGGGAGCGCGAGGCGATTGGGGAGCGGACGCGCGAGGCGCTCCAGCATCTCAAGGCCGAGGGTGTGCGCCTTGGAGGCGCAGCGCTCGGGTGGTCGCGCGCCGAGGAACGCGATACGGAGGGACGGCAGCGGTGGGTCGAGGCCCAGGACGAGGCCGCCACCGTCCAGCGCATCCTTGAACTGCACCGCGGGGGGCGCACTCAGCGCGGAATCGCGCGCGCTTGAGACCGAGGGCCACCGGACGAAGCGCGGAGGCTCCTGGACGCACAAGCAGGTCGGGAAAGTGCTCGCGCGGGTCTCGGCGGCGGGCGCGGCGTGAGCCACGAGACGGCGGAGGCCCTGTGGGGAGTCGAGGTGGTGCGGCGCGCGCTCAATGAGGTCGCACGCGAGCCCCCGAGCGAGGCCCTCGCGCACCTCGTCCACACGAAGGCGTGCGAGCTACGCGATGACGTGGCGTTCGCGCAGTGGGCTCTCACGCTGCCGTGGGCAACGTTCTGCGCCGTTGTGCGAATCGTCGCGGGGAACACCCGGAAGGAGCTGCTCGGTGAGTGACTCAGGAACGGCGAACCTCGCGAGGCGAGCGCGCGCGGCCCTCGGGATCGCGAGTCAACGGGAGTTCGCGACCCTCATCGACGTGAACAACGCCTCCGTCGCTCGCTGGGAGCGGGGCGAGGTCGAGCCTCTCGGCGCCGCACGCACGCTCCTCCTCGTGGTCGCGTCCACTCCGCAGACGGTGGAGCCCGTGCTACGTCGGGCTGCGTCCGCACGGAAGCGCGTTCGAGAGATGCTGGCCCCCCCAAAATGAAGCTCGGACGAAAACCCCCGTTTTGCGAAACCGATTCGGGAAGTGGCGCCCAGGGCGTCTTCATGTACGGAGGC
>CAXMLR010000073.1:0-3929 GCA_964194275.1 uncultured Solirubrobacterales bacterium | reverse complement strand
CCACGGGCGAGTGGGCGCAGGCGCTCCGGGAGGTGTTCGGCGAGTACCGGGCGCCTACCGGCGTCGGCGAAGCGGCCGCCGTGTCCAGCGAGGACGTCGCCGAGCTACGCGAGGAGGTCGAGCGCGTCAGCGATGCGTTGGGCCGGCGAGTCAAGTTCCTGGTCGGAAAGCCAGGTCTGGACGGCCATTCCAACGGCGCCGAGCAGATCGCCGTGCGGGCCAGGGACGCAGGCATGGACGTCGTCTACGAGGGAATCCGGCTGACCCCGTCGCAGATCGCCAACTCAGCCGCGCAGGAGGGCGTCCACGTGATCGGGCTCTCGATCCTGTCCGGCTCTCACAGAGAGCTGATCCCGTCGGTTCTGGAGGCGCTGAGAGAAGCCGGCGCTGGCGAGGTGCCGGTCGTGGTGGGTGGGATCATTCCCGAGGCCGATGCCGCGTGGATGCGGGAGATCGGGGTCGCCGCGGTTTACACACCGAAGGACTGGGACCTCAACCAGATGATGCGAGACATCATCTCGCTCGTCGGCGATGGCGTGCCCGAGGGCCTGGACACGGCCGCACCCGCTTGAGCCGGCCGCCGGGTGAGAGCGGCGAGCTGGCGCGGCGCCTGCGTGAACGAGATCTGAGCGCCGCACCGGCGGTGCTGAATCTGGTCGAGACGCGCACCGAAGCCGCCCGCGCGCAGACGGCCGCCCTGCTGGGCGAGCTCTCCCCGGCGGCCACGGGCGCCGAGGCGCCCGCGCACCTGGTCGGGGTGACCGGACCGCCGGGGGTGGGCAAGTCCTCGTTGCTGTCCAAGCTGGTGGCCGAGTGGCGAGCTCGCGAGCGCTCGGTGGCCGTGCTGGCCGTGGATCCAACCTCGCGCCGTTCGGGCGGCTCGCTGCTGGGCGACCGGGCGCGGATCGAAGTCGACCCGGGCGACCGGTCGGTGTTCGTGCGCTCGACTGCGGCCGGCGACCGACTCGGCGGACTTGCGCCGGCCACGCGCGCGGCGGCCTCGGCGCTGGCCGTCGCCTTCGACGTGGTGGTGATCGAAACGGTTGGGGTCGGGCAGTCTGAAACGGAGGTCGCCGAGCTGGCGGACAGCACCGTGGTGGTCGTGCAGCCCGGATCAGGAGACGTGTTGCAATTCTTGAAAGCCGGAATCATGGAGGTGCCGGACGTACTCGTGGTGACCAAAGCCGACCTCGGGCGCGTGGCGATGCGGGCGCTGGCCGATCTGCGCGCCGCGCTGCGCTCGCTCGGCGGCTCCGAGACCGCGGTCGTGTCGGTTTCCACGGTCCCCCCGCCGAGCGGAATCGGCGAGCTGGCGGACGCGCTCGACGCTCATCGGGCCGGGCTCGACCTCGCGCCCAGGCGCGCCCGAGCCCGGCGGATGCATGCGCTGGCGGACTTCAGCGCCGAGTTCGGAGATCGCGGCCTGCGCTCGCTCGGCGGTCGGCGGGAGGCCGAACGGTGGCTGGCCGACCGGGATCCCGGAATCGACGTCGCGGCGCTCGGCCGAGCACTCGAGCAACGCGCCGGCACGATCGACCCGCCGTAGCGCATCCCGGATGGGGGACAATGTCGGCGTGCGCCTCGACCTCGCGCTCATGTTCGCCGCGTTCCTGCTGGCCAGCACGCTCGCAGGTGCCCTGGGGGCGATAAACCTGGGAACGGCGTTGGCGTTCGGCCAGATCGCGTTTGCCCTCAGCGCGGTGCTGGTGATGGTCCGCCGCCCTTAGGATCGACTGCTGAGCAGTGCCTGGAGGCGACGCTGGCGGCGTGGGCGCGGCACACGCCTTCGGCGCGGCCCGAGGTCACTTGCTCGGGCTCGCGGCCGGGGGACCGCCTAGCGAGGCGATCCGCCATCCGCGGTTCGTCCTGGTCAGTCCGACCGTGGTCAGAGCGGCCTGCTGACCTTGGGCGCTCGAGAGCGTGAGCACGGACGCATGCGAGCCGGAGACGGTGATCTTGCCGATGCTCAGGGTCGGGTGGCTGACCCCGCCGAAACCGACCTGCATGGCCTGCTCGCAGTTGATCCCGCTGGCCGCCAGGCGGCCCAGCAGCGATGGCGCCAGGACCTGCGCGCAGATCGTGGCGTAGTTCCTGCTCGCCGCGGCGGCCGCGAACTGCTCGACCTTGGCCCTGACCTGGTCCTGCTCGCTCGCGCCGCCACAGCCGCCCAGCGCGCCCGCCATGGCCACAGCGGCCATGACTCGCGTTGCCCCCATCGGCTGGAGGGTACTCTGTGAACCATGGCGCTCGATCCATTACAGGATGGTCACGGACGCATGATCGGCGACGTACGCGTATCGGTTGCCGACGCTGCAACTTCCGCTGCCAGTACTGCATGCCGGCCGAGGGCCTGCCGTGGCTGGAGCGTGAGGACATCCTCAGCTTCGAGGAGATCCAGCGGCTGGTCGCGCTGCTGGCAGCGATGGGCGTGCACGACGTCCGCCTGACCGGCGGCGAGCCGCTGGTCAGGCGCAACTTCCCGCACCTGGTGAAGATGCTCAGCGACATCGAAGACGTCGCTGACTTGTCGCTCACGACCAACGGCTTCCTGCTGGAACGCGACGCCGAAGCACTCGTCAGGGCCGGCGTGAAGCGGTTCAGCGTCTCCGTGGATTCGCTGCAACGGGACCGCTTCTTCGAGATGACGCGACGGCACGGGTTCCGGTTCGCGGACGGCCGGGGCAAGATCGGATTCATCAACCCTGTCTCGGAACCTTTCTGCGCGGACTGCAACCGGATCCGGATCACAGCCGATGGGCGGCTGCGCACGTGCCTGTTCTCACTGAACGAGACCGACCTGCGGACGGTGATGCGCTCCGGAGCAGACGACGGCGAGCTCGAGCGGAGGATCCGTGACGCCGTCTGGCGCAAGGAACTCAAGCACCGAGTCGGTGAGCGGGCTTCATCCAGCCGTCGCGGACGATGTCCGCGATCGGCGGCTAGATGGGCCGTTTAAGCCTTTTGCAACAGACACCCAGCATCATCTGAAGCCGAGATGCTTGTGCTGATGCTGTTCGCGCTGATCGCTGGCGCCGGAACCGCCGTGACCCCGTGCGTGCTCCCGGTGCTGCCGGCGCTGCTGTCCGCGAGCGCGCTCGGCGGCCGCCGGCGGCCACTCGGACTCGTCGTCGGTCTGGCCAGCACGTTCACCATCGCAATTGTGGCGCTGGCGCAGCTGGTCAAGGGCGTCGGCCTGGCCAGCGGCGCGGCGCGCACCCTGGCGATCGTGGTTCTGCTGGGGTTCGGCCTGATCCTGCTGGTGCCGCAGCTGGCCGCCCGGGTCCAGGCGCCGCTCTCGCGGCTGGCGCGCTTCGGCCCCCGTACCCGCGGGGACGGCTTCTGGTCCGGCATCGGCGTGGGCGCGGCCCTCGGTTTCGTCTGTGCCCCCTGCGCTGGTCCGATCCTCGCCGCGGTGACCTCGGTCAGCGCGTCCGGTGGCGCGTCGGCCCGCATCGTCGCAGTGGCGCTCTCCTATTCACTCGGACTGTCGACCGTGTTACTGCTCTACGCCGTCGGCGGACGGGCGGTGATCGACCGGGTGCGGCGCTCAGCCCGGGGTCACGTGGTCGAGCGCACGCTGGGCGCCGTGCTGCTCCTGACCGCCGTCCTGATGTTCGCCAACCTCGACGTGCGCTTCGAGGAGGCGCTGGCCAGGAGCTCCAGCCTGCCGGGTTTCCTAGTTGACCCGACGCGCTCGCTGGAGAATTCGAGCGCGGTGCAGAAGCGGTTGGCCTCCCTGCGTCCGGCCTCACCGTTCGTGACGCGGCAGGCGGCTGCACCGGCCACGCCGTCGCTGCCGAAGCTCGGCCCGGCACCCCAGTTCACAGGCACCGAGCAGTGGTTCAACACTCCCGGCGCGCGCCCCCTCAGCCTGGCCGGACTGCGCGGCCACGTGGTGCTGGTCGACTTCTGGACCTACACGTGCATCA
>CAXMLR010000072.1:0-2846 GCA_964194275.1 uncultured Solirubrobacterales bacterium | reverse complement strand
TCCACAGCGACTGGTGCACGTGCATGCCTGAGCCGCTCTCCTCGAAGATCGGCTTAGGCATAAACGTCGCGGTCTTACCGGCCCGGGCCGCCTCGTTCTTGACCACGTACTTGAACACCATCATCTGGTCAGCCATCTTCAGCAGCGGCTGGAAACGCATGTCGATCTCGGCCTGGCCGCCTGAGGAGACCTCGTGATGATGGAACTCGCAGAGGATCCCCAGCGACTCCATCGTCGCCACCATCTCGCCGCGCAGATTGGCCATCGAGTCCGCCGGGGGCACCGGAAAGTAGCCTTCCTGCTGGCGCAGCTTGTAGGCGAGGTTCGACCCGGCCGCCGCGGGGCTGCCGGTGTTCCAGAACCCTTCGGACGAGTCGACTTCGTAAAAAGCGCGGTGCTCGACCTGCTCATAGGCGATGTGATCGAACACGAAGAACTCGGCCTCCGGACCGAAGTAGGCCATGTCCGCGATCGTGCTCTGCACCAGGAACCGCTCGGCCTTCTGGGCCACGTAGCGAGGATCACGCGCGTACGGCTCGCCCAGCACCGGATCAGCCACCGAGCAGATCAGCGACAGGGTCCCGCGCGTGTAATAGGGGTCGATGAACCCGGTGCTCGGGTCAGGGATCAGCAGCATGTCCGACTCGTGGATCTCCTGAAAGCCGCGGATCGAGGATCCGTCGAAGCCGAGCCCAGAGACGAAGTCGTCCTCGTCCAGCGCCCGTAGCGGCAGCGTCATGTGCTGCCAGCTGCCGGGCAGATCAACGAACTTCAGATCGACCATCTCGACGCCGCGCCGGGCGGCGAACTCGAGTACCTCGGCGGCGGTCTGCGCGCCGGCCTCGGCCGCGGTCTGTGCACTGTCGCTCACCGCCACACTCCTCTACGTTCGCAAAGCACCCGTCCCGCCCCCCGGGAGCCTACTCGCGTTCGCCGCGGCGCCGGTCGGCTTCGAGGATCTGGTGGGCCTTGAGGCCGAGACTCAGACGCTCACGACCGTCGGTCTCGTACGGGGACAGGCCGGAGACCTCCTGGACCCGGGTGAGCCGGTATCCGACGGTATGACGGTGGAGGCGCATGGCGTCTGCGGTCTCAGTAGTCGAACCGTGGTGGGCCAAGAACGACTGCAGGGTCGCCATCAGCTCGCTGTCATGCTCGCGGTCGTAGACCACGAGCTTCGAGATCGTGCTCTCACGCAGCGACTCGAGCTCCCCGCGGCTGCGCAGGAGCACCCCGAGGAGCAGACGGTATGTCTCCTCGTGTCCTGCCAGCGGCCCGCTCAGCTCCAGCAGCAGCTCGGCCTCGCGCAGCGCGTCGTGCAGGTCGCCAGGGGCACGACGGGGCGCTGACACCACAACCCTCATTCCGCGGGCGGCGAGCTCCGCCGCGAGCTCGCCCGCCTCGGCGTCGCTAGCGGCGCCGAGAGGCAGCAGCGCGATCACCCGGCCGCCGCCGATGTCGGCCAGCAACCGGCCGGGGGCCACGGGCAGCTCCGCCTGCGTCACATTTTCGGGGCCCTGCGCGCCGACGGCCACCGCGCCGGCGGTCAATTCGACACCGAGACGGCGCGCCTGGATCACCAGCGCGCTGACGTCTCCGGGCGGTCCCGCGGCGAGCGCCAGCAGCATGGCACGATGCGAGCTTTCGCGCTCGCCGTCCTGGACGTCGCGCAACAGCGCGGTGACCGCGGCAGCGGCCGCAGCTGCCTCCAGCCAGCCTCGCTCGTCGAGGGTCAGTCGATCTCGGCTGAGGGCCGCCACTGCCCCGACCGACCGCTGGCCGATCCGGACCGGAACCAGATCGGCGATCCAGCGACTGGCTGCCGGACGCTCCCCGCCGATCGTCGCCGCCGCGTGGTCGACCAGTTCGCGCAGGGCCTCCAGCGTGCCTGAACCATCCGGCCACACGACCGGCGGACCGAGCGTCGGCAGCGCGATCGCGACCGGACACCCGAGCGCGTCGGACGCGGAGCCGGCGATGCTCTGCAGATCGTCTCCGGCCACAGCGGCGGAGACCATCGACAGCGGCGTCGACCGGGGGGCGCTGGTGCGCGCCCCCCGGTCGCCTACCGGCGGAGGATTGCTCTCAAGCGGCTGTGCGCCTGGCATCGCTGCCGGAGGGAGCTCCCGCGTACTGGGTCACGCCGCTGATGGCGCCGGCTCCCCGGCTCCGCTCGCGAGACCCGGGATACCGCCTGGGTACCCGAGCGACGGCACGTCGGACGGGTAGACCTCGTGCCCGTGCTCGGCCACGTCGCCAATCTCCATATTCTCCTCGGACATCCTCAGCGGAACGAACAGTCCCACCACCTTGAGGAGAATGAAGGTGCCGATGGCTGAGAACACGATCACCCAGAGCCCGGCCAGGGCCTGCCACTTCAGCAGCGTGAAGCTGCCCGTGTCGATCAGGCCTCCGGCCGAGATGCTGGGCGTCTTGCCCAGGCCCTGGTAGACGATCTGGTTCGGGTCGGCGAAGATGCCCGTGAGCAGCCCGCCGGTGAGCCCGGCCATACCGTGTGTGTAGACCACGCCGAGCGTGTCATCGACGTTGCGGAAGGGCCGCAGTCGGCTCAGATAGTTGAGCGCGAAATAGACGAGCGTCGAACCAATGATGCCCATGAAGATCGCGCCGTAGCCGTTGACGTAACCCGCCGCCGGCGTGATCACCACCAAACCGGTGATGATGCCGTTGACGCCTGAGATCAGGCCCGGCTTGCGACCGGTCATGTAGTCCCAGGCGACCCAGACCAGGAAGGCCACCGCGCAACAGACGTTCGTGTTGATCACGGCCGCTGAAGCGGAGGCGCCGGCGAAGTACGGGTCCCCGCCGTTGAAGCCGTTCCAGCC
>CAXMLR010000071.1:0-1575 GCA_964194275.1 uncultured Solirubrobacterales bacterium | reverse complement strand
GCTCTGTGGCTGGTGGTTCGCGGCTCGCGCAGCGGCGAGCGCCGGATGATCGTGCTCGCCGGCGTGGCGCTCGGACTGGCGTTCAACGTCAAGCTGCTCGAAGCGCTGATCGCTGCGCCGGCGCTGGGCCTTCTGTATCTGCTGGCCGCACCGAGCGAGCCGGCGCGGAAGCTCAGAGACCTGGGCTTGGGAGCCGCGGCGCTCGTCGGGGTGGGGCTGGCGTGGGCGATCCCTGCCTCGCTGCTGCCGGGGAAGCATCCGTGGCCGGTGGGATCGACAGACGGAAGCGTCTGGAACGCGATGTTCGTGTTCAACGGTTTCGGCAAGGTCTCGAGCGGGGCCAGCACGAAGCCGGGCGGTCCAGGTCCGTTCCGCCTGATCGTCTCGACCGGGTGGCATTACGACATGTTGTTCGGGTGCGTCCTCGTCGCCGCTGTCGTGATCGGCCTGGCCGCGTCGCTCGCCGCGTGGCAGCGCCGCCGCAGTGCCGGGGGTCGGCCCCCGCGCGATCTGGCCTGGGCGTGTTCGGTGGCGATCGTGACCTGGATTGCCTTCGCCGTGCTCGTGTTCGACGTGATGCAGACCGTTCACGCGCGCTACCTGGAAGCGCTGGCCCCGGCGCTGGCCATCGCGATCGGCTACGGAGCCGCGATGTTGGCCGGCCTCGGAACCAAGCGGCAACCGTCGATCCTGACCACGTTTGTGGCGCTGTTTTTGATCTGCGCCTACACGTTCCATTTCAACCCTCCTGCGCTGGCCTGGAGTGTCGCAGCGCTGATGCTGGCGGCAGCGGGCGCGATTCTGATTACGCACTCTGGCGGTGCAACCGCCGAGCCCGCACGATGGCTGTTGGCTGGGCTGATCGTCGCGGCCGGGCTCATCTTCCCGGTCCACGAGACGCTCTCGCTCGTCCGCACGAACGCCAACGACTCGTTGGGTCTCGCCGCGATGCCCGCGTCGAGCGCGAGCGCTCTGTCGAACTACCTCACGTCGCGGACCGTGGGACTGCGGTATGAGCTCGCGGTCGATGAGCCGCTGGCGCTGGCCCCGCTGTTAATCCACGATCGCCGCCCGATCCTGCCGCTCACGAGCTTCGGCGGTATTCCGCTGACCGGCCGCAGCAAGCTGCTCGAAGCGGTTCGTGCTGGGCAGGTGCGCTACGGGCTCGTGGCGCACTACCGCTGCGGGCCGGCCAACCGCGGCTGGGCGGCCTGCGGACCCGCAGCCCAGTGGATCCGGCAAACGGGAGTGGACGTGAGCCCCGCGGGGCTCATCGGAGCATCGCGGCTTTATCTGTTGTCAGCTGCGCGTGCGGGCGGCCAAGGATGAGGGCCAACGCCCTGCTCGTCAGCGCCGTGGTCGCTCTCGCGGTCGCTCCGCTGAGTGCCTGCGGTGGCGCCACGAAGTCCGCCAGGAGCCCCGCGCATACCTCGGCGATCGTTTCCGTCGGCAGCCGTCAGGCGCCCGTGCTGTCGGCGCCCACCGGCGTCAGCGCGGCGTATCAGGTACCGCCGCTGCTTGATCGGCACAACGTCTATGCAGCCGATCGACCCGGCTCCCCGGCGCCGGGCACAC
>CAXMLR010000070.1:0-4211 GCA_964194275.1 uncultured Solirubrobacterales bacterium | reverse complement strand
TTGGCGCCCGCTCCGAGTCCCTTCGTCAAGTCGTGCCCGATGTTCAGCTTGATGTCGGCGTCACACATCGCCAGCGCCTGGGCGTCCGTGTTCGACGCGATGAACTCGACGCCGCGGAGGCCGGCGTCGACCATCCGGTTGACGGCGTTTGTGCCACCGCCGCCGACTCCGACGACTTTGATTACCGCGAGATAACTGCCGCTTTCCATTTAGTGACCATCCGACCCTTGAGTTAGCGTTGAGCGTTTGCCGCCCATTCGCTCTTAGCGGGAGTTTCGCACGTTATGGCCTGAGCTTGCTCGAAGTCAACGCGCCCCTCCGCTTCGCAACGTTCGTTGCAGATCGGGGAACTCTCGATCCTGCTGCGAGAGTTGGCCTCGAGGAGGCATAACCCTCAAGTTGAGCTTTATCCCCCGGTGGGCGTGGTCGTTCCAGCCATGCCGCCGGTTGGCGGGGCGGCCGTCCCGGCCCCGCTCGGGGTCGTGCCGGCCGTGGTCCCGGTGGTCCCGGTGGTCCCCGTCGCCGCCGTCGCGGAACCGGCTGCTCCGCTCGCACCGGTGGCCGAGCCGCTGGTCGCGCTCGCCGGCGTGCCTGCACCCGCCGCCGGGCGCTCGGGATCGGTGACATCGATGTAGGCGGCGCCGGCCGAGCCGGGGTCGGCTAGGACCGCCGTCGCGGCGATCCATTTGGCCGCCAGACGCCCGGGGTCACCGAAGTAGACGCTGGGTCCGTTGCGCAGCTTCGCGACCAGGCCGTGGGAGGGGTCGGTGCTCACCTCGCTGACGCGGGCGATCATCGCGTATGGCGCCGCGGCCAGCAGCTCGACGGCGTGCAGCGCGTCCGGCTCGGCAATCCTCGTCCCCCCCGGCGGCACCCGCATCGGGATCGCGGGCAGCGACGCGGACGCCCGGACATCGTGCAGAAGCGTTCCGTCTCCGGCGACGGCGATCGTGCGGCCGCCGACCGACACCGCCCCCACCGGGACCTGCTCGACCACGCGGATGCTCATGCCGTGCGGAAACTGGGTGCTGACCTGGAGGTCCTTGACCACGGGATACGGCGCCACCGCGGTCCGCAGCTGGTCCATGCGAACGTCGAGCGTGGTCATGTTCCGCGCGGCCGACACCAGCGCGGAGCGAATCTGCGCGGCATCGGGACCACTCTGTCCGGAGATTGAGACGCGCTCGACGGATACCAGCGAGGAGTCCCGCAGCCACAGCCACACGCCGCCCAGAACGATCACGGCGGCCAGCACGACCGCAATCACCCGCGGCTGGGGACGTGGCAGCGGCCGCCGCCGGCGTGCGAGACCGGCCCACCGGCCCTCGGCGATCACCGCCCCCTCCACTCGTCGGGGATCGGCACCGGGCCGAGCGCCTGCACCTCGGGCTCGAGTTCGATCCCGAAGCGTTCCTTCACTCGACGCCGTCCCTCGGCCATCAGCGCGATCACGTCGGCAGTCGTCGCGTCGCCGTGGTTCTCGACGAAGTTGGCGTGCTTGTCGGAGAAGCTCGCGCCGCCTACGCGCAGACCGCGGCAGCCCGCCGCCTCGAGCAGCTGTCCGGCGGTTCGTCCCTTGACCCGCGGATCGGCTGGATTCTTGAACGTGGATCCGAACGTCTTGATGCCCGATGGCTGCGCCGCCCTGCGACGCGAGCGCATGTCGGCCAGGGTGGCCTTCACAGCTGCGCTCTCAGCCCAGGCCAGCTGGAAGCTGGCCTGGGCCACGACCTCCCCGGCGCGCAAATTCGAGCCGCGGTAGGCGAAGCCGAGTTCCGCCGGAGCCCGCCGCTGCGTACCGGAGCCGCTCGTGATGTCAACCCACTCCAAGGCGCGGGCCAGCTCGCCGCCATAGGCGTTGGCGTTCATCCGCACGGCACCGCCAACCGAACCGGGGATGTTGACGCCGAACTCGATGCCCGTGAGCCCGGCCTGCGCCGCCCGCGCCGACACCGCCGGCAGCCGAGCGCCACCGCCGCAGAGCATCCGCGTTCGGTGTTGTTCGATCTTGCTCAGGTCCTTATCCAGTTTCAAAACGAGTCCGGCCACGCCGTCATCCGCCACCAGCAGGTTCGACCCCGATCCGACTACCCCTACCTCGACCGATTCGGCGGCCGCCCAGCCGAGCAGCCGCTCGAGCTCGGCCACGGTTCCCGCGCGGGCGAACAGCTCCGCCCGGCCACCGGTGCGGATCGTCGTCAAACGCGCGAGCGGGTAGTCACGCTGGACCCCGGGCGGGAGGTCGACCATGCGCGCAGGTTAGACGGCGACCCGGCCGCCGAAACCGGCCAGCGGCCCGGTCAGGCCGCGACGGCGCTATCCCACCACGAGCGACCGGCCGAGCGCGTCGATGTCGCCCGCGCCCATCATCAGACACAGGTCGCCGCGGCGCAGGGAGCCCTGCAGGAAGGTTCGCGCGTCCTCGAAGCTCGGAAGCCACGCGATCAGCCGCCCTCCCCCCGCGTCCGCCGCGGCCGAGGCCACCAGCCGGCCCTCGACCCCAGGGAAGTCCTCGGCTCGCTCCCGCGAGGGATAGATCGCCAGCACCGCGCCGACATCCGCCTGCGCGAGCGCCGCGCCGAACTCCCGGCCGAGCGCCTCGGTACGAGAGAACAGATGTGGCTGCAGGACCGCCACCAGGCGTGCCGGATCGAGCGTCCGCGCCGCCGCGATCGCCGCGGCGACCTCGGTCGGATGGTGCGCATAGTCGTCGTAGACGATCGCCCCGGACGCGGTGAGGCCCAGTTGCTCCAGACGGCGGCGGGCGCCGCGGAAATCAATCAGTGACGATGCCGCCGCCGCGGGGTCGGCTCCTGCCCGCGCCGCCGCGGTCAGCGCGCCGGCGGCGTTGACCGCGTTGTGTGCGCCGGGGACCGGCAGCACCACCTCGAGCCCCTGCCAGCGAAACTGCGAACCGTCCGGTCCTAGCACCGGGTCAGCCGCGTCGTAGGTCAGCGCGCCCACGGGAGACAGGGCCCTCAGCTCCGGCCTGTCCCACACGACGGCGCCGTCGCCGGCGCGGGCCATGAAGGTGCGAAACGTCTCCTCGAGGTCGCGCAGTGAGGCGTAGGTGGAGTGGTGATCGAGCTCGGCGCTGGTCAGCACCGCGATCTCCGGATCCAGCTTGAGCAGCGAGCGGTCGGATTCGTCGGCCTCGATCACGATCCACTCTCCGCTGCCCCAGGCTGCGTTGGTCCCGGTCAGGTGCAGCTCGCCCCCGACGACATAGGAGGGGTCCATCCCGCAGCGGGTGAGCACGTGGACGAGCATCGCTGAGGTCGTCGTCTTGCCATGGGTCCCGGTCACCGCCAGGCAACGGCGCAGGGCTGCGATCTCGGCCAACAGATCCGCGCGATGGAGCTCCCGCTGAGCGACCTGACGCTCAGGATTCTCCGGCGGCACCGCCGTCGAGTAGACGACCTCCGCGCCCGCGGGGACGTTGGCGCCGTCGTGACCGATCCTCGGCTCGATGCCGTGCTCGCGCAGCCGCCGTGAATACACGGACTCCGCGCGGTCAGAGCCGCTCACCTCGGCGCCCAGCACGCGGGCGACGATCGCCAGCCCGCTCATGCCTGCGCCGCCGATGCCTACGAAATGCAGCCGGCGTGAGGACC
Organism: uncultured Solirubrobacterales bacterium; assembly: GCA_964194275.1. GTDB lineage: Bacteria > Actinomycetota > Thermoleophilia > Solirubrobacterales > Solirubrobacteraceae > Palsa-465. The sequence goes on along the minus strand of CAXMLR010000070.1, from coordinate 597 downwards.
AGTCGTCAGCGCGCGCGCTCACCGACGAGTCGATCAGGTCCGCTCGAGCACGACGACGGGGATCTCCCGATCGGTCTTGCGCTGATAGTCGTTGTAGGCGGGCCAGATCGAGGTCATCCGCTGCCAGAGCTCAGGCTTCTCCTCGGGTCCGGCCGGCCGGGCATGGGCGGCGAAGCGGTCGCCCTTCACCTGGACGTCTACCTCGGGCTGCTCGAGGATGTTGAGGTACCAGCTCGGATGCTCCGGCGCCCCGCCCTTGGATGCGACGACCAGATAGGCATCTCCGTGCTGGCCGTAGATCAGCGGCGTGCTCCGGGCCTCGCCGGAGTGCCTGCCGGTGGTCGTGAGAATCAGCGTCGTCACCCCCTGCCACTCGTGACCTTCGGCTCCGTCGGTCTCCTGATAGCGCTTGACGTGCTCCTGGCCGAACAGCATCGGCCTCACCTCGCTCGCGTCGATGACCCTGCTTAGGTTCGAGGCTAGCCGGGTGTGCAAGGTCTCTGCGCATCGGCGCCGAGAAGCCGCACACAGCAGCACGCACCAAACGTTTTAGCCGCACCGTTTCCGGGATGGCATATACCTGTCTCTTATACACAT
>CAXMLR010000069.1:0-4625 GCA_964194275.1 uncultured Solirubrobacterales bacterium | reverse complement strand
TCATCGTCATCGACTTCATCGACATGGCCCGCGCCCGCAACCGCGACGCGGTGCTGAAGACGTTGTGCAAGGCGCTCGATGAGGATCGGACCAAGACCTTCGTGGTCGAGATCTCCCCGCTCGGCCTGGTCGAGATGACCCGGCAGAACGTCACCGACGGGGTCCGGGAGATCATGACCCGGCCCTGCCCGACCTGCAACGGCGAGGGTGTGATCCGCTCCGAGGAGACGATCGCGATCGAGTTTGAGCGGCGCATGCGCGACCTGGCCAAGGAAACCAAGGCCGAAGCGCTGCTGATCCAGATGAACCCCCGGGTCAGCGCCGAGTTCACCAGCAATGGGGCCCGCGTACTCCACGCGGTCGAGGAGGAGACCGGCAAGTGGTTCCACTTCGAGGGGTCCGAGGGGCTCCCGGTCAACCACTTCGCGATTCTGCTCGAGGGCGACCGCGAACAGGTGCTCGAACGGGCGCTGCCCTTCCGTGAGGGTGAGGAGGTCCACGTCGAGATCATCGAGCCGCACATGTACAACCCGAGCGACGCGGTGGCCAAGGTCGACGGCTACATCATCTCGGTGCGCGGAGCCACCAGGTACGTGGGTCAGAAGCGGCTGGTGCGGATCGAGGAGGTCGGGCGCACCGCCGCCACCGCTGCGCTCGTCGACATGCCGGCAGGATCGGATGGCGCCGGCGCTGAGCACCCAGCCGCGGACGAATCCGACGATGTCCTAGAATCAACGTCCCGGCGCCGCGGCCGCAGAGGCGGACGGCGCCGTTCCGGCGCCAAGGCGCAGTCGGCCCCCGCGAGCACTTCCTCGGATTAGAGCATGTACGCAATCGTCAAGACAGGCGGAAAGCAGTACCGCGTTGAGCAGGGTCAATCCCTGCTCATCGAGCGGCTGTCCGATGACGACGGCGCGAGCATCGAGCTCGAGCCGCTGCTCTACGTCGACGGCTCCGACGTGGTCGACGGGGCCGATATCGGCCGAGTCACCGTACAGGCACGCATCCTCGCCCACGAGCGCGGCCCGAAGCTGCGGATCGTCAAGTTCAAGCCCAAGCGCGGCTACAAGCGCCGCACCGGCCACCGTCAGGACCTGACCCGGATCGAGGTCACCGGCATCAAGCTCGCGAAGGCGGCGGCGCGGGCGCGGGCGGCCAAAAAGGCGCCGGCCCCCGTCCCCGCGGCGGCGCCGCAGCCGGACACCACCAACGAGACTTCGGAGGCTGGAAATGGCGCATAAGAAAGGCCTGGGCTCGTCCCGCAACGGACGTGACTCGAACGCCAAGCGCCTCGGCGTGAAGGTGTTCGCCGGCCAGACCGTCACCGGCGGCGAGATCATCGTCCGCCAGCGCGGCACCCGCTTCAAGCCCGGCGACGGCGTCGGCATTGGCCGAGACGACACGATCTATGCCCGCTCAGCCGGAACCGTCGAGTTCAACCGCGGTCGCCGCGGACGCGTGATCTCGGTCGCGCCAGTCGACCCTGAGTAGTCGCTTCGATAGCCGTCAAGCGTCTGGCGATAGCCGCTAGCTCGGCTCGTTGGTTGCTCGCCCGGAGAACCGCTCTCGCCACCCCGGGCTCATAGCGCGTGGGTCGACGCCCGGCCGGGAGGACTTACGTGGCGAACCGACTTGCTTGGCGCGGGGCTCGCAGCCGTTCGATGCTGCTTTCTCGCCGATTCCCACACGGCGAATCCTTCGGCGGTTGGGCGTTGGGCGTTGGGCGTTGGGCGGCCCCGAAAGAGCTACCCCTCCTGAGCTGTCGGCCGCACCAGGATTTCGTTGACGTCGACGTGCGGTGGCTGGGAGACCGCGAACATGACGGCTCGAGCCACGTCGTCAGCCGTCAACGCATTCGGGACCGGGTTCTCGAAGAACGGCGTGTCGACCATCCCGGGCTCGACCACGGTCACGCGGACGCCGGTGTCGTTGAGCTCTTGGCGAGCCGACTCGCCCATTGCGGTCACCGCCCACTTGGTGGCGGAATACAGCGAGCCGGGTAGGGCGCGACGGCCCGCGACGGAGCCGGTGAGCACCAGGTGTCCACGGGATTCCTTGAGCGCGGGAAGCGTGGCGCGGATGGTCAGGGCGGCACCGTAGACGTTGGTCAGGACCATGGAGCGCCATTGCTCGGGAGACTCCTTGAGGAATCCGCGGGCGGCGCCGAAACCCGCGTTGGCGAAGGCGACGTCGAGGCGACCATACGCCTCGAGCGCCCGGTGGACGAGCGTCTCCTGCTGCTCCCACTCGGTCACGTCGCAGGTCACGGCGGTCGCGCGCTCGTCGCCGCCGAGTTCGGCCGCCAGCTCGCTGAGCCGCTCGGTCGAGCGCGCGGCCAGGACGAGGCGGTATCCGGAGCTCGCGGCCTGGCGCGCGGTGGCCGCACCGATCCCGCTCGAGGCGCCGGTGATCAAAAACACCGGATCACTCACGCTTGGCCTCCGCTCGTCATCCTGCTCGCATTATGTCGGCCGCGTGAGTCATCCAGCTGTCACGATCATCCTATGCAAGACCGCGCGCGCATCCATGTCCAGGCCGGTGGTGGGGGAGCAGGCTGCCTGAGCTTCCGGCGGGAGGCCCACGTGCCCAAGGGGGGACCCGACGGCGGAGACGGTGGCCGCGGGGGGGACGTGGTCCTGGTGTGCAGCGACTCGCTGCGTGACCTCGAGAGCTTTCGCCGTCGGGTGCACTTCAAGGCCCGCCGCGGGGGACATGGGCAGGGCGCGCTGCGCCACGGCGCGGACGGTGAGACGCTGGAGATCATGGTTCCGCCCGGCACGGAAGTGCTGGTGGAAGAGGACGGCAGCCGTCACGACCTCGTGCGTCCTGGTCAGCGCGCGCTGGTGGCGCGCGGGGGCGGGGGCGGCCGGGGCAACAAGCGCTTCGCGGGACCGACGCATCAGACGCCCCGGTTCGCCGAGCGCGGTTTGTCCGGAGACGAGAGCTGGGTCACGCTCCAGCTGAAGCTGCTGGCGGACGTGGGACTGGTCGGCCTGCCCAATGCCGGCAAGTCCTCCTTGCTGGCCCGCCTGACCCGGGCGCACCCCAAGGTCGCCGACTATCCGTTCACGACGCTGGAGCCGGCGCTCGGAACGCTGCAGGTCGAGGACCGGCAACTGGTGATCGCCGACATCCCGGGTCTGATCGAGGGCGCCAGCGCCGGAGCAGGGCTCGGCCACGAGTTCCTGGCCCACGTCGAGCGGACCCGGCTGCTCGTGCATGTCCTCGACCTGAATCCGCTCGACGGATCCGATCCGGTGGCCAACCACGAAACGGTCGAGCGCGAACTGCAACTCCACGATCCCCGGCTCGCCGGGCTGCCCCGGATCCTGGCGCTCTCGAAGGCGGACCTCGTTGACGCGGGCACCGCCGCTGCGGCCCGCGAAGGATGGGCGCGCCGGCTCGGCTCAGACACGCCGGTGCTCCTCACCTCAGCGATAACTCAGGCGGGACTCGAGGAGCTGACGATCGAACTCGTCCGGCGCGTCCCGCTCGAACTGGCCGGCGGGCTCCCGGCCGCAGGGACCCAGATTGCGCTGGAGGATCTCGCCGAGCACCGGGTGTTCCGGCCGACTCCCGATCGGGGCTATTGGGTTCAGCAGATCGATCCCGGCAGCTTCCGGGTGACCGGGGCGGGCATCGAGCGCCTGGTCGAGCGCTATGACCTCGAGAACGAGGACGCCCTCGCCCACCTCGAGCGCAGACTCCGTGGGATCGGCGTGCTCCGGGCGCTCGCGGCTGAGGGCTTCCAGGCCGGCGACGACGTCGAGATCGCCGGGGTGCAGTTCGAACTGGACCCCGAGGTGTAGGACCTCGCCGCAGGTCATGAGGAGAGAGAGGGGGGAGGATGCGCCGAGCTCGGCCGCTTCTCCGCCGCCCATCGCGGAGATCGGATCCTCGTCGGCCCCGGGGACTACTACAAGGAGCATGCCGATCACCCGGCTCGCCGCGGCCCGCCGACGCGCCGGCCGGTTTGGTGATCGCCAAAGGGCGTCTGCGTCTGCGCGGGATGAGCCGCAACGCCGTCAGAGTCTCTCGGCGAGCAGGTACACGCCCCATTCGTCGCTCGGCTCGGGTTCGCGCCCGAGCCCGGCAGCAGCGGGCCTCTCCTAAGCTTCAGCCCATGGATCCGCTGGTGGTCAAGCTTGGATCGAGCATCGTCGCCGATGAGCAGGGCGAGGTGCGCACGGACGTGCTGGGGCGGATCTGCGACGAGCTGGCCGAACTCCATCATGCGGGTCGCTCGCTGATCGTCGTGACCAGCGGGGCGATCGCGCGAGGGATGGGGGTGATGCAGATCCCGTTGCGCCCCCGGTCGATTGACGAGCTACAGGCAGCGAGCGCGGTGGGCCAGGGAAAGCTCTACCAGGTCTACGACGAGCTGCTGCGGGAACGCGGAGTGCCGACGGCGCAGGTGCTGCTGACCTTTTTCGACATGAGTGCCCGGACCCACTACCTGAACGCGCGGCAGACGCTGCGCAAGCTGCTGGAGTGGCGCGTGATTCCGGTGATCAACGAAAACGACACCACGGCGACCGACGAGATCTCGTTTGGCAACAACGACTTCCTGGCCGCGCAGGTCGCGATTCTTCTGGGCGCCGAACGCCTGCTGCTGCTGACCGACG